>JBHLNR010000193.1:0-6588 GCA_048941385.1 Promethearchaeota archaeon | reverse complement strand
CGGGAGATTTTGACATTTGCTTAGTGAAGTTTAATGAACTAGGTATTGCTCAATGGTACAAAACTAAGGGAGGTTCACAACAAGATATAGGGGCAGGAGCTGCACTAGATTCCCAAGATAATGTATATGTTGTCGGTTCGCTTTGGGCAAGTGCAAATAATTATAATACTGTGCTTCTTAAATATGCGATTGATACTCTAGTCCCAATTGTCGTTATTAATTCACCCCGAGAAAGTGCTACTTATGGAACAAATGCTCCTAACTATGATATTACAGTTATTGAGAAAAATTTAGATGAGACTTGGTATTCACTAGATAATGGGGAAACAAACACTTCATTTACTGATTTAACAGGAGCAATAAATCAAGTTGTATGGGATGATATTCCATGGGGGGCTGTGAATCTAACATTCTATGCAAGAGATACATCGGGGAATGTTGGATTTCAACAGATCACTATATATAAAGATATAAGGACTAATCCGGAGGTAATCCATTCATTTAATTTATGGATAATAACAACCACATCCTTGATAATTTTAGGCTTAATTATAATAACAAACACTAGTAGGAGAATTAAAGCCCACAAGACGGATAATTTAGAACCAAATTAAAGAAGAAAATAATACGTCCATGGAGACTACCACTGAAACTGAATTCCCAAAAATTTGGAAAATTCAATAAAATAAGTAACTTAAAGTAGAGGGCTTATTTCATTATTTATTATGTTTCGGTATAATACTTATCGTGAACCTTATATCAAGAAAATAGTTAATAATAGCGAATATAAAATACCAATTTCTTCAGAAATTTCCCACATTTTGCAACAAAATAGGTTAATACTTTTAAATATAATGAAGCTCTTAGATCTCTCGAAAGATCAGATCTCTGAATTACTTAAAAATCCTGAAATGGATATTAAAGAACTGTTATTTGAGCTTGAGCATGGTTTTGAGCAAGAGAAGAAATATTGTCCTACATGCCATGACTTAGTGATCCCAAAAATCCTGTTTAAAAAATTCATTCAATATCATTGCCGTACATGTGATAAGAGCTACAACCTTTAAGTTATAGTTAAAGAACATTATTCATTGGATATCTTTTTCCTGAGTAATGAAATGGCTATTGCACTGCTTACTTGCTGCTTTTGGATAAAATCGATAAGAAGATCATTATTAATCGTACTTGCATCGATGTGTTCAGCAATTTTCTCAATTTCGTTTTCAACATCAAGTACGTGCTTTTCGATTGCTTTTCCTATTTTACGATGGATTCCCCATGTTCCCAGAAATCTCTGCTCTACAGGATTAGCCGGGATGTGCATTTTCTCAATCTTTTCGCGAACTGCTTTCCGGACTAAATCCGAGATATTTTTATATTCAGTAAGATCTACATAGTGCTGGTATAACGCGATTTCTTCCGGGAGCATACGGATAGTCAGCTTTTCGCCTTTCGGTTTTTTGGCATTTTCCTTTTCCAAGACTTCCTCCAGCTTCTCCAAGACCTCATCATCCATCGCCACAATTTTTTTCACTACCATAAAAAAAATAGTACTTGAAAAAGATATAAAATTTAGTAGTTGAGTTTAAAGGATTATAAAAAATTTAAAAAAAAAATTAATTTTAGAATTTCAAATTTGGTTAGACATCTTAATCATCAAAGAAGATAAATCCATCAGGCATGTTATCTTCCATCTGAGGAGTCTGTTTCCCGGCCGTCACAAGATTCGTAAGATACTGTGCATAATCAAATGAGTCTAAGACATTATATCCCTCTCCAATATTCCCCCAGAAATATTTTTCGAAATAGAATTCCTTTGTTTCTTTGTCTCCATAGTCATCCTGGTCAATCATGCAACTTGACATTACCAAATATGGAAATTCATCGAATTCGTTAACAAAACCACCTGAATGACATGCACTCACAAGCAGTCCCTTATAATCAGTTTCCACCTCATTATATAAAATATTTAAATCTTTTTGAAATATTATTCTAGAACAAATAGAAGAAGGAATAATGTGGAAATAAGATTGATCTCCTGCATTCATTCCATGTGCAGATATAGAAACGAAGATTTCATCTATTCCATCTACTCTTTTTCGAGCTAAGCATTCAAACATATTGTCGAACTCATCATTATTCATATCGCTATATACATATATTCTAGAATATCCTCTTCCTGCCAATACATCTCGATATTTATCAACATATTTTTCTACTTTATGAGAATAAAGGAAGGGTGGTTGGGCATCTTCCCCATCACATACATCTCTCGTAGAAAAGAAGACACCAATCTTTTCAGGATCATTAACAAGATACTCAAAAGAACCATAATATCTTGTAGATCCCTCCTCACCATAAACATTAAGTGTATGAAGACCAGATTTAGGCGTTGGCAATACCGTATCTCCATAGATTTGTCTTATTAAGCCATAATAATTACACTCCATATAAGTTAAATCATCTGGTTCGATATCAACTAATATACCTGGATAAAGATTGTCGTACATCTCATAACTTGGATCCCATGTATACCCGACAGCATCGATATATGTCGAGTGGGAAATAGGATAAACATCTGTGATTATTTCAAAATTTAAGGTATTAATGTCAGAATAGCCTTGGGTTTCCATCGGTTCGCTATAATCAAACTTTTCTCCATCGTCAATTCTGATTTTCCAATGATTCTGTTCCAGACCTTGAAAATAACTTCCGGTAAGTTCAAAGCTTATTTGAATGTGAAACCACTTGTTGGGACCATAGTCTATACTTAATTTAGGAATAAGTTGCCATTCAGATCCATCCCAATAATTCCACCCATTTGGATTGAAAAGTAGTTGAATCATATCAGTACTACCAGACAGACATATCTTATGAGTCTGGACCATTGTCGTATAAAACCAGAAGTCTATAGCCCCATAGGACTGCGCTTCAAAATTTGTATTTGCTTTTGGTCTATGGCCGAAGCCCCACCAGTAAACGTGTCGAAAATGTAAAACTTTATTATGTCCTGTCATCCCTGAAGCTACTTTAACCCAATCGGATCCTATTGATATATCATTCCAATTGTGAGGGACTTGTCCATCTTCAGTATCTTCGAATCCATGTGTTGCGGGAAAATACCCATCAGCTGTTTGAAACATCTCATACACATTATCCCCAACATTATAATTTGGATCCCAGCTAAAGCCAAAAGCATCCCAATATGTAGAACCTCTATAATGACTGGTTATTGAGGTAAAGAAAATCTCATCCAGCGTTCCCATTGAATTTTCAAAATCCATATCAGTAATTGATGCAAGTAAACTATCATCCGCATGATAAATATACCATGAAAACTTACCGTTCGCACCACTCGTGCAGTCAAAGTCAATTCTATGTCGATACCAGGTGAAATCTTCACCATCCGCAAATTCAACCCAATCATTACCATCATAATATGCCACATCTGCTCTATCCCCTGAAACCCAGCCACCTTCCAGCATTTTAAGTTGAGCTCGAAATGCGATAGTGTTATCCGATTTCCTGAAATGAATTTCGTGAAATCTATCAGTAGAGCCGACTTCTGCTGCTCCTTTCATCATCAGCCAGAATTCGATCGTCCCTGAAGACTGCGGATTATCAAAATTATGAACACCTGTCGTTTTGCCACCCGCTTGAGAATCAAATATCTCTAGGACTTTAAAATGACCTTCATAAGGGCCATATCGCACATACATTCTGAGATAACTGCCCATATTTCCCGTCCATTCATCAAGAAAGGAAATATCCGTTCCATAAGTACCTTCAATATCATTTTCAAATCCATACGTGCCAGCATACACTCCTGATGTTTCAATGTTTATGTCTTGGCAAGGTTCGTCTAAAATCTGAAATGTGACTTCTAAATATGCACAATCCAGCGCCACTATTCCGCCAGAAGGTGCCCCACTATAGGATAGAAAGGATCTTGCATTAAGTTGCAGATCATTAATGATTTCAGGAGCCCACTCCCCTGTATAAGTATTACTATGCCAACTAAAATCTTCTTCGTTAGCAATATACCCTTCCTGCCATTTCCCATTAATTTTTACTCCCATATACAGTCTTCCTATAGGATTCCCCATAGGTGACCAAGCATAAGCTCTTGCATAAAACCATAATTTTATTTGAGTTATTTTAAGAGCGATTCCAGATGAGGTAGAATTTTCTGACATTTCAAAAATATCATCGAAATAGTTAAGTCTATTTTCATAATTATAGTTTCCATCAGTAGTTTCCCCTTGTGTAACTTCATCATCGATATTTGCATAACTGCTTGATTCCCATTCTAGCTGATAGTTTCCATTTGGTCGTAGTATTAAAGTCTCAAATCCAGAAAGGTTTGGAGATTCAGTATATTGTCCTAGATCCTTATCCATCGAATTTTCTCTTGAAAATGTTATGATTGTAGCCAAAGATGCGATAAGTATAATGCTTAAAAAGATAGGAATTACTTTTTTTTGTTTTATGATAAACATTAACATCATCTTCTTGTTTGTAAATAGATTTTCGTCCTCATTTTCTCATATAACAAAATGAAAAATTGGATTACTTGTATAAAGAAATATAAGTATTTAAATATTAGAGGGATAGAAACTTTTCTTAAAGTAATAACTTATAGATTGTCAATACAATAACGGAAAAATGTGTAAACACTATCACAAAACTCTTAATCCCATCCTTTATTTTTGACCTAAATTATGTGTTACCTCTCGAGTAATTGAGCATGATATCTCGCTGAGGGGATACTTTTACCTGTTCTGCCTATGGAAGATGCGGGGTTTCTGTAATGGGCATGAAAGGTCTGTGATTTAATTAGGGGAAAAATTAATTCATTCTTCCGGTGTGGATATCATGCCTTTTACTTGCCTTTTTCTTCCCTATTGTTGCACTCATGAATCTCCTTTCTCACTCCACCTCTGAGGAAAATAAGATGAGTTTAAATAATTCAGATCGCATTTATAATAGAAAATTAGAATTAACTAACCCCGATAATGAAAAACCCCAGATCATCACAATTTCGTACACAATATGTATGTAACGTAAGCCAACGCTACGATAAACCAACACTCCCGTCTGGATTTTATGATCGTAGTTTCTCTTCTCATAGTAATAATTCCCCTAATTGCAGAGGTAAAAAAGACAGATAGTAGGATTTACGTGAGTAATAATAGTTTAAAAGCAGCGGTCTTTATTGACCATTCTAATATAGCTTCGCCTAATTTAGAACCTAATTTGAAAAAAAGTAAAAGAATTGATTATGTAAAATTAAAGGAACGCCTTCTTCAAGGATTTGAAGGAGAGGCGGCATTTGTGTTTATGGGAGTCACCGATCCTGTACGTCCCGAGAAGAAAGATTTTATGCGATATCTAGAAACAGCAGGTTTTATCCTCTTAACTCGTCCCTTAGCCAAAAGACGAGATGGAACGTATAAGCAGAAACAGGTTGATATCCTTATGACTCACATTATGGAATGGAAAGCTCAAGCTAAGGATTTTGATGTGGCTATTCTGGTAAGTGGAGATGCCGATTTTGTAATCGCAGTAAACTTGCTCCAAGATATGAATAAAGGTGTGATTGTATGGAGCTGGAAGAAATCACTTTCGTCTCAACTACGGGATGCAGTCGGAAATGATAATGTATTCTACATCGATGATATTTGGTAGGATATTAAAAAATAAAGTGGTCGTCTTTAAATGGTCAATATAAAAATCAAGATCACCACTTTTTCTGTTTTTGCAAGTATCTTCCCCTTTATCTTGGTTGTCTCCATGCGAATTCTCGCCTTTATGTTATATAGCTTATAATGAATTAAAAGGAAAAAATATTCGGGTGATTTTTAAATTTTATTAGTCACTTGTGCTTCAAATAGGAGTATACCTAAAAATGGATTATTTTAATATTTATGGGAACATATCTAAATATGTTTTCAAAGTCTCTGTTCGTCGCTTTAAACCAAATTTTTTTGCAAAATCTATAGATTGCTCAAAAGCAATACGAGCTTCATCATTTTGAGCAAGGCAGTTATGAAACTGACCCTTGGCTTCCATTAACCAAACGAGTAATATCTGATATCGATCGACGTTTTCATCGATTCTATTTAATATGTCTGCTGCCTCTTGTACCATCTTCAAATCAAGGAGAGCCTTTGCATATTCAATATTTGAGTACATACGCCATGCTGAACGAGCTGCTTTCATAAAAGCTACACTAGCTCTATTTAAAAATTCAGTAGCCTTAATACCATCTCTTTGTTTAGTATAATAACGTCCTTGTCCTAGATTAATAAATCCTACGATCATTGGGTCATTCAATCGATTTATATCCTCAATAACAGGTCTTACATGCTTATTTAAGAAATCGTAATATTCTGTTGATATAAATTCAGCATAATAGAGTAATGTGAAGGCAAGGAGTTTCGCTTTTCTAGGAAGGTCACCTATACGGTCTGCTTCTTGAACTAGAGCCTCCCATCTAGCTATAAAAATTTCAGGTTCCCCTAAAATATAAAAAAATTCTGCATACGCTAAATATACGTCTATATATTCCTCAGAGGAAAACTCATC
>JBHLNR010000192.1:0-6619 GCA_048941385.1 Promethearchaeota archaeon | reverse complement strand
CAGCTTATTTTTCAAGAGATTGCACTAAGAATTACTAAAAAATTTCATACTAACACTCGTCAGTTTTTTTGGGTCATGTGTTTAATCTCAACTTTAAGTGCTGCTTTTATTGAAGATGTCTCTGTAGCAGTAATATTTATACCCATGATTATTAGCACAAGTGAAAAAATGAAAATCAATCCTACTCCTATACTCCTAGGAATGACTATTTGTATCAACCTCGCTGCCACTTTAACTCCCTTTGGATCTGCTCAGAATATTCTGATTGCTAACGAATTTAGTCTCTCAACTAGTTGGTTTTTTTCGAATTTATCGGTATATTTTATAGGTGGTACATTGATTACCCTATTCCTCCTAGATTATTTCGTTCTTAGAAAGCATATGAATGAAATCTGGATTCCTCATTGTGATGAATATGAAGAGCCGTTAGAAAGTGAACATATTGAAGAGCATGAGTTAATCATCGTAGAAGAGGCAATAAATCCAAAAATTTTTTATCGTAACCTCGTTGCGTTATTTATATTTTTTGTCTTGTTAATGGTTATCCCTGACATATTATTTGTGGGACTTTTAGGAATGATTATATTTGTTTTTATTAATCCACTTAAGAGTGAATCAGGTAAAAGAAAACCAGATATTTCTTATTATTTTACAAAAGTTGATTTTAAATTACCGTTCTTTTTTATAAGTTTATTTGTTTTAATATTCTGTTTTGAGAAAGTAGGTCTAATAGAAATAATAGAAAATTTTGTAGTTGATATTACCCCTAATAATCTCTTTTTACTCTCAATATTAATTCTAGTGATCATTTCGATTCTTTCAGGATTTCTAGATAATGTACCTGTCACAGTTCTTTTTATCCCCGTAATAGGAGCATTGGAACTTTCCGGATTTTCCAGAACTCCTTTACTCATAGCATTTATTTTAGGGATAAATCTGGGAGGAAATTTCTTACCTCAGGGGAGTGCTGCAGATATGATGACTCTTGATTTATCGACAAAGTATTGTGTTGAAGGGATGAATTATAGGAAATTATTAAAGATTGGGGGGTTATTCGCCCTTCTACATATAATTATTGGGATAGGATATCTCGCAATTATAATTTTCATATTTTTTTGATATTAATGAAGAAAAAAAATGACAAAAAGATTTTGAAAAATGAGTAGTAAAGCAATTCTATTAGATAGGGATGGAACTCTAATCGAAGATAAAGACTATGCGTATAAAGTTGAAGATTTAGAAATCTTACCCGGAGTTATTGAAGGTCTCAAAAAACTTCAGAAAGATTACATATTTGTAATTGTAACTAATCAATCAGGAATTGGAAGAGGATATTATACAACAGAAGATTTTCATAATTATAACAATCATTTAATTAGATTACTCGATGAAGAACACATTAGGATTGAAAAAACTTACTTTTGTCCTCACTTAAGAGAGGAAGGATGTGATTGTAGGAAACCAAAAACAAAATTTGTAAAGGAGATTGTTAATGATTTTAATATTAGCATTAGAGATTCATGGATGATAGGGGATCATCCTTCTGATATACAGTTTGGAATGAATGCGGGATGTAGAACTGTTTTTCTCACTACTGGGCATGGTGATAGACATTTAGAGGAATTGGAATCTCTTGGATTAAAGCCAACCATAATTAGTGATAATTTTTTAGAAGTAGCTAATGAAATTTTACATCTTGATTAATTAAAGCGATTATTATAAAAACGTACGTTTCTTTTAATCATTTAATATAACAGGTATGAATAGGTTCTGAGGTTCTCATGTACTATAAAAAGCTAAATAATGGTGCAATGTGGAAGAAGATTCAGAAATTGAGAGAACTTATCAAATTAGAGCCCAATTTCAAGGAGAGAGTATGTTGGAATTGTGAAAAAGATCTCAACATTTATGATTTTCTCAGTGATAACGTTGATTTTACTCCCGAATACATCTTAAAATTATGGCAAACTCCTATTTTAGAATTCCATTGTTGTGGATGTTTTAAAAATCTTAAAATTGATGAACTAAAAAAAATAGAACAAGAATTGCCATCACGAATTTGTTTGAACTGTCATGCTGTAATAGATATTTATAAATTTAGTAAATATCATGACTATTTGAAAATCCATGAGCTAAGAACATTATGGTTAGATCTTAAATTTAATATCTTTTGTGATAATCTCTGTCAACGTAAATACTTTAAAATATATTATGATTTTCTAAAAAAAAGAAAATTGAAAAGGCAAAAAGATTTGAATAAAGATACGTAATTCTAAGTTTGACGCTTTTTTTCATATTCTTCTCGCTTTTGTTCATGTAATTTAGATACTTCCTTTTTCATCTCTTTCACAATTTCTCCCGTTAATGGATAAAATCTTACCCAAATAATTAATCCAATCAAGCATGCAATCCCTGGTATGAGAGTCATACTCATATTAACTGCTAGAGAGGCTAATGTAATACCTTTAGTCGGATCTAAACCATCCACCGCTTCTACATAAATTAATCCAAAAGCGGTCATCAGTGCAGGAGGGATTGCTAAAGCTACGCTAATCATTGGTTTACTAAGCAGTGGTCCTACACCTGCATATAATCCTTCTCTCCTCTCCCCCGAAATCTTCCAATAATCATAATCAATTGTATCAGCTCTCATTGGATCGTGTAATATAAAATCTCCTGCAAAACCTAACATAAATATTGAAAATCCAATTGAAACAAGAATCCAATTAGCTAATATGCCTGAAAAAAAACTAAAAAAACTCCCCACAGTTAACATTCCTAAATAATACGTGATAGAAGCTTTTATCGATATTTTATTCGCAATTCTCAAAATAATTGGTACCGAAATGAGTAAACAGATTACTGGTCCAATCCAAAAAATGATAATGTTAATTCCTTCTAATAGGTTAAGGACCCAGGTTAAATAAAACGGTAGACTCACCATTACCATATTAATCAGAAATACCGAAATCCCATCATAAATTACATAAACTCTAAAAGAAGGATTTTTGAAGGCTAGTTTTATTGACTTAAAAAGTGGTGTTTTTTCATCAGGAATATGTTCACTATGTTCAGGAACATATTTTGATAATAATAAATATGGAAACACACCAAAAATGGCTATGATTACCACAAGTACTTGAAATTGAGTAATTGATTCTCTAGTTGGATCTGCTAAGAATATAACTGGAACGATAAATCCTATAATTATCGCAGGTAAGGTAAATATAGTGCTTAACAACTGTATTTTTTCTCGTTCCTGTTGATTAAGCGTCATTTGAGGGAGTAAGGCGACATGAGCAATTAAAACAAGTGTAAATAGAGTATCATAAGCAACTTGAGTAACCAGGTACCAAACAAACAGCCATATTTGAATATTGAGATTCGATGTTTTTCCTCTCAATATGTCTGGAGGAAAAAAAACCAATGCAAAACATAAACTAAAAATAGGCGCTCCAAACTTAATATAAGGAATATACCTTTGAAATTCCCCTTTTTTCTTATTATAGTATCGAGTATTCCCAATTTTATTCCCAAAAATTGGATCATTAACTACGTTCCAAATGGCATATACTATTTGAGCAATAGTTATCCATATATTAAGTAGCCCCATCCAAGCGTAATAGAATGATTGGATAACACCCATCATGCCACCATAGAAAGTACCAGGCATACTAGCAAAACTATAGGATAATTTTTCTTTTAAAGGTACTATCTCAGAAATAGATACTTCTTGTAATTCAGAATCGTCATGCATTAAAATAAATCCCCTAATTAATTAATAAAGTTATATTTGCTGAAAATAATCAAGATTTTTCAATATTTTGAAAATGACCTAAAGAAACAATATTCAATAAAAATAAAAAAAAGGGAAATTAAATCCTTTTCTTACCTAAGAAGGGCATTGCGTGTTGATATCTTTTCATAGCAAATCGAGAAATAACAATTCTCTGAATTTCACTTGTTCCTTCATAAATTTGATATAGTTTTGCATCTCTAAACAATTTTTCCACAGGTTGTGTTCTCAGATATCCATAACCTCCGAAAATTTGAATTGCTTCGGTAGTTACATTCATAGCTACATCTGAAGCAAAAGCTTTGGCTATTGCAGAACTCAAATTATTATCCATGCCTTGATCAGCTTCCCAAGCAGCTTTATAAGTTAATAATCTAGCAGCTTCTATATCCTTATACATATCGGCTATCTTTTGTTGAATAACTTGGTAATTACCAATTGGTCTGCCAAAAGCTTCTCTTTTATTTGCATAATCTATAGAATATTCCATAGCAGATCTAGCGCATCCTGTAGCAAAAGCGCCTATTGCCGGACGTGTATGCGCAAATGTTTGCATCGCTAAAACAAATCCTCTTCCAGGTTTAGCAAGAACATTTTCTTTTGGAATTCTAACATCTTTTAAGCCCACCGATACAGTATTAGATGCTCTCTGACCTAACTTTGGAATATGTTTACCTAGTTTTACTCCTTCACTTTTAGTATCTACAATAAAGGCACCAATTCCTTTATGTTTTTTTTCAGGGTCAACTGTAGCAAAAACAGTAATATAATCGGCAACACCTCCATTCGTAATCCAAAATTTATTCCCGTTTAGAATAAACTCATCACCATCTTTTTCTGCTAAACATTTCATCCCAGCTACATCAGATCCCATCCCTGGCTCAGAAGTTGCAAATGCAATCAATTTAAATTCATTCGTTAATTCAGTTAGAATTCTCTGTTTTTGTTCTTCATTACCACCAATGACTATAGGTTCTGCTCCTAAATTATTATCAAAAAGGGAAGTAGCAATGCCAGGGCATGCCGAAGAGATTTCTTCAACTACAATACAAGACTCTAAAAGACCGTAACCAGGTCCACCATATTGTTTAGGAATACCTAAATTTAAGAGTTTCTCTTCCCAAGCCTTTTTAATAACAGGTAAGGGGAATTCCTCAGATTCATCATATTTACTAGCAACAGGTAATACTTCATTTATAGCAAATTCCCTTGCTTTCTTCTGTAATGCTTTTTGATCTTCAGTAAGCATAAAATCCATATTTTTTACCTCCTTTTACCCCATTTTTTCAATAAGTTTATCTATTATCTCTTTAAAATCTAAATCTTCTGGCCTTGGTACAAATTTTATTTTTACTAATTCATCCATAACATCAATTTTAGTATCTTTCATTATATTAGCAATCTCTTGAACAGCTTGACCTGACCATCCATAAGAACCAAATGCTAATCCAACTTTATTCATTGGTTTTAATCCTTTTTGATATGAGAGATATTCTGCTACTGACGGATATAATCCATTATTTAATGTTGGACTTCCTATTAAAATTGCCTTCGCTTTCATTGCCTCTGTAATGACATCTGAATAATCTGCAAGCGTTAATTTAAATCTTTTAACAGGGATTCCTCTGTGACTGATTTCTTTAGCTAAGGCTTTCGCAATTTTTTCTGTACTTCCCCACATTGAATCATAAACTATAAGGACACTCTTTTCGTCAATTTCTCCATTAGACCATTTGGTATATTTCTCTAAAATATCAGGAATATGACTACGCCAGCATACACCATGAGAAGTACACACTATATCAATGGGTAGTGCTCCTACTTTAGGTAGTGCTTTAGCAATTAAACCAGATAGATGTAATAAGATATTCGCATAATATTTCTCTGCTTCTTGCATAATCTCACATAAATCATTTTCGTCATCCCACCGTTTAGTTGTTGCCAAATGCTGTCCAAAAGCATCGTTAGAAAACAATATATTTTTTCCATTCTCATCTGTCATAAATGATACCATTGAATCAGGCCAGTGAATCATAGGGATTGGAACAAATGTAAATTTCTTACCACCTCCAATATCTAAGATATCTCCTTCTTTCACTCCTCTTATTCTATCAAAAATATCATCTCCAAGCTCTTGATGATAATGAGCTTTTAACGCATCAACACCTTTTTCTGATGCGATTAGCTCAGCATTGGGTAAGTGTTTGATGATTAATGGAAATGAACCAGAATGGTCTGGTTCTACATGATTTGTGATTAAATAATCAATATCCTCTAAAGCACATACTTCTTGGATGTTTTTTAGAAAATACTCAAAATATGGTCGTTTTACTGTGTCAATTAGTACTGTTTTTTCTGCACTCTTCACAATGTAAGCATTATAACTGCTTCCTCGATGAGTTGAATAACCGTGGAAATTCCTTACTTCAAAATCAACATAACCAACGAAGTAAATATCTTTCATTAATTCCATATACATAATTTCAATTCGACCTTTTTTCAATATTAAGTAACTTATCTTAAAAAAATCCCTACATATTAAAAATTTATATTCTATCGATTATAAATAACTTCGAGTAATTACTTTAAAATGTTTATTTGGTGCATTTAATTGTTTGTAGTTGATGAACTAATATATTCTCAAGGTAAATATAAAAAAATTCTTGAATTTCTTAAGGAATCTCTGATAAAATATTTTGTAGAAACTGTACGCGAAGATTTGAAAGAAGCTGATTTTTGGTACGATAGGATTGAAAGGGTTATTAAATCCAAAAGTACTGATTTTATATGTTTCGAAGTCAGAAATAACTCAGAAGTTTTAGG
>JBHLNR010000191.1:0-6626 GCA_048941385.1 Promethearchaeota archaeon | reverse complement strand
AAATAATTTTATAATATAATTTTATTATTAGAATATTAACACTTATTTATTCAAGTTGATTAATTTTTGAGTGAAAACATCGCTGAACTTACTGATCTTTTAAGACAAATGGAAGCAGTTAACCCGGACATCCAAGGTTCAGCGATCGTGAGCGTACAAGGCTTACCAATATGTTCAGCACTTGCAAGAGATGTAAATGATGGTATTGTTTCAGCGATGAGCGCGGCAATTCTAAGCGTCTCTGAACGTGCAGTAGAAGAACTCGCGAGGGGAGACTTAAAACGAATACTTATAGAGGGCGTCGAGGGAATTATCATATTATCGAAGAGCGGAGAAAATGCTATACTCTGTACGCTTTGCAAAGCTGATGCATCTTTAGGTATGGTATTTCTAAATATACAAAGTGTTTCCCAAAAAATTGCTGCATTATTAGATTAATACTTTTTTTGATTCGAACAGTCATTTTATGAAGCATTCAGATGAAATTTTAAAGAAACTTAAAGTAAGCATCTCAGTTTCAAAAAATAAAGAATCCATTGAAAAATATTACTATCAAGCATTAACAAGATGTCTCAAAACGGGTGATTTCGATAGTTTCAAAAAATTGTTTAATGCATCAGTTGATTTTGATATATTCATTGATGTAAGTAAAATCCCTAAACGGTTTGATTCAATTTCTGAATTACTACTAAACTGTACTAAAAGAATCCTCAATGGTTATCAAATTTCTGCCTTAGGAGACCAGATCGATATTTTAAGAGCCTGTAATGATTTTAATTTATTAGAAACAGAATTAACTAAACAAGAAATAGAAGCAATAAATAAAATCAAAAAAGATGAGCTTTTCTTAAACAATTTATTTGATCTATTTGGTAGAGTATCAGATTCCTTTCTTTGTTATGTTTATTTAGAATTTCCTCGCATTATTTATAATTACATCAAGGAAGTTCCAAATGAATATTTTTCTAATCTAAATAACCTTATGTATAATATTAAAACTCAATTTTTCAACCAATACACTATTTATGGTTTAAGTGTCAGAAATTTAAGTACTACAAAACAGTTTATGGACGTTTTCAAAAAAAAATATGCTGAGAGAGAACATAGTGGATTACACAATAAGGAAGACAAATATATGAACTTTGGAATTACTTATCAAACAATTTATTATGGTGTAGAGGAAAATCATGTGTTTAGAGAAAGAAAAGATCATTTCATTGCACCAATAAATATTTTATCAAATTTAGATAACATTTTGGATAAAAAATCATATAATTTTTATAGTATTTCAATGGTTCTTCTTGGAGGTTTAGGACCACAGGGATTGGGTTTCACATACTCCACCCCTAAGGGAGAAATTATTGAAATATGTTCCGATCAAAAAGAGACTGAAGCTATTGTTATTAAATTTAAGCAGTATTTAAAAAAGAAATTTCTTAATAGATTACAAAATGAATTGTCAACCTTTGATATTAGAGACGAGATTGTAGAGAAGATAGTCAATTATTTGTCGGATACTCTTAATCCACGAAAAAAAATTGATTATTATGATAGAAATTTAATTTTAAACAGAGTAAAGGATTTTTTAGATGAAACAGATGAATTCCAGCTTAAAAATAATACTGAAATACCTGTAATCATAAAAAAGATATCAAAAGCTATCTCTCTAATTCTAAGAGATATAGAACTAAAAGATCAATTTATGGCTCGAATGGATTTAGTTGCTGAAGGAAAAATTAGATCAGAGGATATTGCTAAATTAACGAGCTTAAAAGGAAAGTCACATTATGATGTCCTAAGAGAACGGTTTTTCTGGCAATACATTGTTGATAAGATGTATGAATTTTATATTAAAGACTCAAATTTGAAAGTAAAATAATTGTTTACCTTCTTATTTCTTCAATTTGGTCAAAAATATTATCAAAACGTTCTCTTATTGACCCATAAAGACCTTCTTCTTCAGAAACAACAGAATTGATTGCTGTTTTTAATCCATAATGACTTTCAGAGATTAGAATTCTAATGGGTAGAGTAAGTATATCATTAATGATCATTAGAAATTCTTGGACAATGCTAATAATTTGAGGAACCCTTTCTCTAGTTTTATCGATTGTTGTCTCTTCAGAAGAAATTAATCCATCTTCTCTTTCCTTCTTTAATTCTTCCCAAATATTTTCTTTTAATTCGGAAAACTCAATACCTAAGTTTTCAAGAGCCATTTGAGCGCCTTCAAAGAGGAAATTTATAGTATCTCTTCCTGTGAATTTTTTTACATTATCAACCATTTCTGCAGGTGCTAAACCATCAAGAAAACTAACGAGTAGTTCATTATAATCTCGAATTACGTCAAGAGGAATAAATAATAATGTCATTTCTTTAAGTTGTTTAAAAATATATCCAAAAACCTTTGCGAACCACTCGTTTTTGAGAGCTTTTCCTAATAACCCACCATACTCATTTAAAAGGTGAATCCCTAAGTAGCCAATAATTTTAATCATATCATCCTCATAATTTCTAAAGTAATCAAAAAAGTGGTCAGGTTCCATATTTAATTTGTCTCGAATAATATCAGAAACTCTTTCTTTTATGGTCTCCAATGGTTCATCAAGGTATTCTTCTAATTTATCAATTGAGATAACATCTTGGAGTTTATCAATAATATCAAGTTTAGTTTCTTGAATAATCTCTTCTGCTTCAATATCTTCAGCAAATTTTATTCCTAATGCATTCAATACTTTAATCCTTGAATCCATTAGTTCTTTCCATTCTGTATAGTCATGAATTCTACAAATAAATTGTAAACAATCCCCTCCCTTCGCTATACAGGCCTGTTCAACTATTTCAATTCGATAGTCATTCCTTTTTATCTTTAAAATATAATTAGCAACACTTTCTAACATTCCGCATAGACCGCATGCTAATCCTTCTGTATCCTTTGATGTCACTTTATTAAAATCAAATGTATCCTCATCATCTTGATTATAACCTGCGCAAATTGGGCATTTACTTATTTTTAAGATGTAATCATTGTATTTTGAAACTTCCTTAGGGATTTCTTCATATGAATAATCATCTAATTCCCTTCCAAATACAACAACCCAAAGAATCTCAAAATAATCCAAAACCTTCTTTGGGGATCCTGGCATGAATTTAAAAACGCTGGAATGCCGGTCACATGATTCATAAGCTGCTTTTTTTCCAATTTCTCTTAAAATGATAAGGCTTTTTTCTTCATCATGAGTAAGTTCATTAACTTCCTTTAGAATTTCTCTATACAACAATGTGTAGAATAAGGCATTGGTGGAACGTCCAAAGACTTTTGTAATTTTTTTCATTAACCACTGGAACGCACCCATTTCTAGGTTCTCCCCCCAATTTTATATTTAAATAGTTGAATACATACTTTATCTCCATAGGCTCGGGATTCTAATATTTCAACGGGTTCAATCGAAAAGGAGATTGATTCAGGAGATTCCTTATTTATCGAGGAAATAATTTCGGAAACCATACCTATTACAATTTCACATCCAGCAATTTCAATATCATCATAATGATATTTACATAGAGCACAATTAGTGTCCCGTACTTTTATTAAATTCTTTGTTTCATCTATTTCAATCGAAATGGAACTGTTTAAAATTTTTTGATAAATTGTTGTTAATACATCTTTTAAATTAGTAAGATTAACGACATCAATTGCCTTCCAATGTTTAAAAAATGTTTTACCTATGTCTTGTCCCATCCTTCTTAATCTATTGTTTAATTCTGATACACCATTTCTTTCCATGATACGAGCTAATTCATATATGGCATTTCTCATTTGATTCATAGTTGCATCTGATTGGATTAATTCTTTCCTCGAAAAATTCATAGTACTATTTTATGTTCTCTGATTAAATTTAGTTATGTAAAAATTTCATTAAATAAAAAATTTTTAATTCAATTAATTGATTATTTGTATGTTTTTCGAAATTTTTATAGAAATAGCCTAATTAAGAAAAATAAATAAAAATATAGTAATGAAATGCAAAAGTGTTAAAAATCTACATTTTTGAGATAATTTCCCTTAATACTTGCTCTCCACTAGCTCCGACCATAATTCCGTTCCGTACAAGCATCTGACCCTGAATTTCTATTGGATGATTCAATAATTCACCATCTTTGAAAAATAGAAGCGTTGGTATTGCTGTGATTCCAAATTTCTCACCGAGAGGTCTATTTTTATCTAAATCTTCTTTTAATAACTTAATTAGACCCTCATTTTTTAGTTTTTCTAATATCGGGCTTACGAATTTGCAGGGACCACACCATTCAGTATAGACGTCTAGAATAACCTTCCCCTCTTTCATTGTATCCGGGATCTCAAGACCAAATTCTGTTAATTCAGAGATATTTGTCATGTTAATTACAATTTTATGTTTTTAGCTATTTAAATTAATTTGTATTTTACTTGGGATAATAAATATTTAATTGCTTTTATTAATTTCATTTAAAATTTAGAAATAATATCAAGTGTTACTTAACGAAAAGAATTTTAAAATATAGTTTAATTTCTAATTTAAAAATTGAAAATCAAAAGAATTAATTTTAAAATCGACAATGAGTTATACTACCTAATATTAAGATAAACTGAAACATTGATATGGCAACTATAGATTTTGAATTCAGAAACCAGATTCTTGGTAATGATATCGGTAATACACTAGCGTATTGTTACCAGTGTGCTACATGTAGTGGTGCGTGTCCTGTGGCACAAGTAACTGAGGGAAAGTATAATCCAAGAAGATTAATTCTAGATGCATTATTAGGGCTAAAAGAAAAAATATTTGGACCAGAAAATGCATTTAATATTTGGGGATGTACTGTATGTGATACTTGCGACGAAGTATGCCCTCAAAAAGTTGAACTTACAGAGATTTTCACAATATTGAAAAATATGAGCGTAGAACGAGGAGAAGCTCCCGCTCATTATACAGGACAAGCATCAACGGTCTTAGAACATGGAAAGGCAATTCCAATGCAACCTGCTATTGAAAGGAGACGCACTCAATTAGGTTTGCCTGCAATAATGGCTCCTGACGTAGATGAAGTGAAGAAGCTTTTGGAAGCGACAAAATTATCAGAAAAACTCCCAAAAGCGGAGTAAAGTCATTATTCTTCTTTTTGATTTTATTTTTTATTATTTACGGTAGAATTTTATATTCTTTTAAACTTAATTGAATTATATTTAGAAACTACACATATTGAATAAAAATTGAGGTAATGGAAAATGAGAATCCCAATAATTGGGGGAAATTGGAAAATGAATAGGGGTACCCCAAATGAATCAAGGAGAATGCTTAAAGCATTAATTCCTTTAATAGAGTCGATAAAAAAAGTTGAGATAATGATTGCTCCTCCTTTTACTAGTTTAATTGAGACATATAAAATTATAAAAGGAAAAAATTTAAAGTTAGGGGCTCAAAACATGTATTACGAAGAAACAGGAGCATTTACAGGGGAGATTTCACCGAAATTTTTAAAAGATTTAGGGGTGGATTATGTAATCCTAGGCCATAGTGAAAGAAGAAATATTTTCAATGAATCTGATGATTTAATTAATAAAAAATTGAAAAAAGCGTTACTTATTGGTTTGAAACCTATAGTATGTATTGGGGAACATTTAGCTGAAAGGGAAGCGGGTAAAACAAAAGATATCATTTTGCATCAAATTAATGAAACTTTTAAAGACATTAATAAAGATCAAATTATTCGGACTGTTATTGCATACGAACCAATTTGGGCAATAGGAACAGGGAAAACTGCAACTCCAGAACAAGCAGAGGAAATTCATGTCTATATTCGTGAAATTTTATCACAAAAATTTAATAAAGAAACTGCTGATTCTGTTAGGATTCAATATGGGGGATCTATTAAACCAAGTAATGCTGAAGATCTCTTTAAAAAAGAAAATATTGATGGTGGTTTGGTAGGGGGTGCTTCCCTTGAAGCAGATTCATTAGCTCAAATAATTAAGGCAGCTGAAAGAACCATTCATTAGATTAACCAAGAATATTATTAAATGTTATTGTTAATTTTTCTGGAAATTCCCCGAAATAACTCTGTGGATCAGCGAATAATAGGTAAAAATAAGGTTCAAAAAGAGATTCTTCCACTGTAATTCCTATTCCTGATTTAATTATGCAGACTTGAATTTGTTCATCTGACAAAAATGAAGTTCTGTAGATCCACTCTAGTGGAGTTATCTCAGGGATAAATCCGATCCGTCTTAGGATCTCATCAATATCATTTAAAGAATATTTCTTACCATAAGCAATGATTGGTGAGAGATCAAAAGAAGTTACACATATGCCCCATAATCCATATTCTTTCATTTCATTGATAAAACCGTTTGCAGCACGTTTAATTTCATTTTGATGGTCAGAAATATGCTTCCTTGCTTTTGAATCAGTTAATATATCGATAATTTTCTTTTCTTCATTTTCTAAAATTGAATCAGCAGAATCTAGTGGAGTTTTAATATTAATAAAATTTTGGTAAATTAATTTTATTTTTTCTTTTACAGATTTATGCAATAAAAATGATTCCGTTTGGGTTGTAATTAACACATCTCCCTCAAAAGGGTT
>JBHLNR010000190.1:0-6704 GCA_048941385.1 Promethearchaeota archaeon | reverse complement strand
AAAATGAAATATAGAAAAATGGGTTCACTTGATTGGGAAGTTTCTGCACTTGGTTTTGGAGCAATGAGACTTCCAATGAATCAAATGATGCAAGTAAATGAAGAAGAATCGATTAAAATGATACGCTATGCAATTGATAACGGAGTAAACTATGTTGACACAGCTTATCCTTACCATAACGGTATTAGTGAAGTAATAGTAGGTAAAGCCTTAAAAGATGGATATCGGGAAAAAGTTCACCTCACAACAAAACTTCCATTACGCATGGTGAATAAAACAGAAGATTTCGATAAATTTCTCAATAAACAAATTGAACGGTTACAAACTACACCAGATATTTATTTATTTCATGGAATGAGTGCGAATGGACTTAAGAGAGTTAAAGATTTGAATTTAATAGAAAAAATGGAAGAAGCTAAAGCGAAAGGATTAATAAAATATATTGGCTTTTCTTTTCATGATAGTTTTGAGGCTTTTAAAGAAATTATTGATTTTTATGACTGGGACTGCTGTCAAATTCAATATAATTACCTTGATATTGAATATCAAGCAGGAATAAAAGGTGTAAAATATGCTGGGAGTAAAGGCATTGCTTTGATAATAATGGAACCTATTCGTGGGGGACAATTAGCCATTCCTGACCATGCATTAGAACGAAAGCCTGAAATCAAAACTGTACTTGATAAATCAACAATAAAAAGAACAATGCCTGATTGGGCTTTACAGTTCGTTTGGAATCATCCAGAAGTTTCAGTAGTTCTAAGTGGGATGAGTTCTATGCAACAAGTTATAGAAAATGTAGAATCTGCTAGCAATTCAGGAATTAATGCACTCACAGAAGAAGAATTACAAACTATATCTAAATTACGCGAAGCATTTCGTAAATACATTTTAATACCTTGTACGAGCTGTGGATATTGTCAACCTTGTCCTAATGGAGTTACGATCCCTCAAGTCATAAGATTGATAAATGATCTCTATTACTGGGGTGAAAGAGGTAGAATCAGAATTAACTATTTCTACGCCGGGATGGTAAAAACTGAAGATGAGTTTGAAAAAAAGAAAGCTAAGGGAGACTCTATGCAAGGCGCTGGTACCTTGTGTATACAATGTGGAGAATGTCTTGAAAAATGTCCTCAACAAATAGATATTCCTTTTTACATGGAAAAGTCTAATGCCTTATTTGAAGAAGGAAAAAAAATCTCAGAAGTGTTTGAATGAAATTTTTGGCCCTTGACGGTTGGAGTGGTCTCTGACGCTGGGCTTCAAACCCAGTTATCCTGCGGAGGGATAGGGGTTCGATTCCCCTCGAGGGCCGCCAATTTGCTTCTATAAAACTAAATTTTTTTTTATATAATTTTTTTAACTATTTTCTATGAAAAAATAGCAAAAGAATTATTTGAAAAAATGCTTTATTAATTTTATTTACTTTGTATCATTTGATAAGTGATTTAAAGTGGTTGATTTTAATAAGATCAGTGAGTTTTTTAAAAATACTCCTATTCCTCAGAATATGTTGGATAGAGGGCAAATTGTACTAAATAATTTCATGAAGCCAATCAAAACTTTATTCGAACAAAGGAGTGTTCCACAGAATCCATGGAGTGATGAACAAATTGAATTCTTGTTGAGAGCTCTTTCAAATATGGATACTGATAAAGATAGTGACGCTGCAAGAGTAGGGGAAAGAGAAGCTAGAATCGCATCAAAACTCCATTTAAAAACATCATCAGGATTCTGTCATGGGGTTGGACGAAGTGGTTTTCTTACCGCGCCCCAACCGAAAGCACCTGGAGGTTCAATTATGTATGAGATTTCTAACTACTTAGCACGCGACATATTGAAAAATTTTGGGTTACCGAATGTGAAAGAAGCAATAGTGGTTCCATTATGTACAGGTATGTCATTATCTTTAGTATTAGGAGCTTTAAGACCAGTGGAGAAAAATATTATAAATATTAAAAGAACTGTATTAGTTCCTCAAATTGATCATAAGTCATTGTTAAAATCAATAGAATTTATGGGACTTAAACCAAAAATTATAAATGGCAAAATTTTCGGAGATGCTGTCAGAATCCCTATTGAGGACATAGAAACTAATATAGATAGTGATTGTTATGCAATAATATCACTTACAAGTTTTTTCCCACCTAGAGAACCTGATAATGTCAAAGAAATAAGTAAACTGGCCCAAGAAAACAATCTTGTTCATATAATCATCAACGCCTATGGTGTACAAAGCCCAGAATGGATGAAATTAATACGTTCAGCAATAGATGCAGGGAGAGTTGATGCCATTATTCAATCAACCGATAAAAATTTTCTTACCCCCGTTGGGGGTGCTCTAATTGCATCACCCATTAAAGAAAACATAACAAAAATTAGTCAAACTTATGCTGGGCGAGCCTCCGCTACTCCAGTTGTTAATTTTTTGATTTCTATGCTCTCTTTGGGGATTATTGGATATCAAAAACTAATTGAAGAACAACAACAAAATCGAAAATTACTTGAAGAAAAATTGTCAGTTATAGCAACCAACTTAAATGAGAAGATTCTAGATATTCATAATCCCGTAGCAGTGGCTTTATCATTAAAAAATCTAAAAGAGGAACATTTATATGCTATAGGGGGTGCGTTATATAATCTAAGAGTTACTGGTCCTCGGGTGTATAATCCAAAAGAAAGTGAATTTGGTACTTGTTGTAGAAATTATCCAACTCCTTATATTGTTATGAATGCAGCGATAGGGTCAAAAAAGGAAGATATTGTCTCTGCTGTTGAAAGATTTGAAAAAGCATACAAGCAAATTACTCAAAAATAGAAATCCTTTACAATTTTAAAATTTCTACTATGTCAGAAACAAAAATAATTAAAAACTAGAAGTACTATATTTTAATAAAATTTATTCTAACTTAATATATACAAATAAATAACGAATGGTTATGGAAAATCGACTTTTAACGCAATTTAATGGAGTTATTACTTCGCAGTGGCTCTCTAAGCATATAGAAGAACCATATGGTTCTTTAATCCCCAGAGAGTTGTTTGAAATTGCTTATCACACCTGCAATTCCGTGGCTATGAGAAATATATATATTAAGTTATCTTCTAGTGAAGATCAAGCAGGCTCTAAAGCTATTTTTTATTCAAATACAAAAAAATTTACTGCTGTAGAAGCTTTAGAAGATGGTTTGAAAATTATAAAGTATTTTAATCAAGGAGATACTGGGGATAAGGTAGTAACTGAAATTCAACCAACCCTTAAAAAAAGGAAAGAGCTATTTATTCCAAAAGATCCAGATCTGAAAGCTCAGATCTTAAAAAGTATTTTAGTAGAGCGCAAACTTGATGAATGTGCTAATCTAGTAATGTTGAAAGGAAATAATCGAAGGATTTATTTCGCTATTGGTGATGCTAGAGAATCTGCTGCTGTCATTCCAATCTTTATGGAAGCTGAGGGTGCTAGTTTAGTGCAATTAGCATTAAATAAATGGATGGAAACAACCCAAAGATTAAATCATGAACAAAACTTCCCTGAGAATCTAGTACCTGGTATTATAAAAAATCTTACCCAAATAAAAAGATGGCTTCTTGATCTGATTAGTTCATATCTTGATAAGTAAATTTCCAAAATTATAGTATAATATACTAATGCATATTGAGATATTTCTCCAATATATATAATGAATCGTGAAATTGATGTTTCACGAAGAATATAGTATTTGAAATTTAAATGGAGAGAAAAATGGGCCATCGGGGATATCCCTGCTGAATTTAACCAATTGAGCATTTTGAACCCCGGATCTCAGGTTTTTACTTTTTCGGACAATTCATCCAATGTATGTCCGATGGTCATTTATAAGACCTGCGCTTGTTGACCAAGCTTTTAAAACCTTGTTAACCAGGCTAAGCAAATGGCCCTAATTGTTACAAATACTAATTTACTTTTTCTTGTATCTGTTAATATTAATCTACTATTTATTTTAGTTAATTGTATAGCTATTAATCTTGTATGTGTTTATATTCTAATTAAATAAGAAAAAAGATAAATATTTTTTTATTGGTTATTTTTTTATTGATGTAATCTGTTATATTTATAATTGAAGTTACAAAAAGAGAAAGTAGTAAATCTCAAAAAAAATTTAAAAAAGTTGATCTTCTATGGCTGAAATGTTAACCGATCTTTTACAAAATATCTATAAACGTATAGCCCAGTTGGGTCAAAGTATCCAGCAATTGAACGAAAGCTTAAATTCACTCAATAGAAACATTGAAGATAAGATTTCTAATTTAACCCAGAAATTAGAAGACTTTTCTAACGAAATTAATGTTACACAGACTAAGCATATAGATGCAGTGAAGGAAATTGGAGGAGAAACTACTAAGGAATTAAAAATAATACAAGAAGGATTAGGCTTAGAAGCACTCAAAACTTTGATTAAAAAACTTGAAGAGTTTTCCAAGCTTTCAGAAGGGATTCTTAATCAAGATACAGTTAACCTATTATTATCAGAAGCTATTGATTCCGTAAAAGTGTTAAAAGAATCAATTAATAAAGAAGAGGTAATAGAATAAATTTTATTAATTAAAAACATATGGTGAAAAAAGATGGCAGAAAGATTATTAGATGAGATGATTCAAAAGATTAATCAAATTATGAGTTCCTTAGATGGAACCATTGCTCAAATCAACCAAATGAGCCAATCAATTGCCCAGATGAGCCAAAGCTTTTCTGAGCAAACTGTTTCGATGACTGAAAATATAAGATTAATTGTAGAGGTTTTGAAACAATTCAGAATACAATCAAGTAATAGTCTAAAAGAATTGTCTGAAGATTTTAATAATCAAGTTAAGGAGCTCTGGGATAAAAAGTCAATTGAAGTAATTACAGAGGAAGAAAAGAAAGCTATTGAAACTATTAAACAGGCGTCAAAAACCGTTACGGATAATCTTTATTTTGCTCAATTATTAAATATAATCCAGAGCATTAGAGAAGAAACTAATAGAATAATTAGTAGTCAGCAATCCTAAACTGTAAGTTTTTTTGTAATAACTTATTTTTATGTTTAAAAAACTAAGAGGTGCATAATTAAAGATGCCAAAGGGGTGTTTTGTAGTAGTAATCCCAACAGATTCAGATTATAAAGTAATGGGGTATTACTTTAAGGAAGGAGAATCTAGATTTGAAATAACTAATGATTTGTTTCTAAGATTAAATCTAGATCACTCAAAGAACGATTATAATTTGTTAAAATTAAAGGAAAACCAAATTTTTTCTTATATGTACAAATTAAAGGGAAAATTAGCAAGAAGGGCTTCTGGAATTATAATAGGGTTGTTAACAACTGAAGAAGATAATCCAGAAAAATTTCGTTCTTCTCTTAAAGAGGCTGCTGAAGCACTAGAGATGCCAAGTCTTAATATTTTGAACAAATCTAAAGAAGAATTTGAATTAATCTTAAAAGATATCTATTTTGAACATCTAGAACCTCTCATAGATATTCTTCAACCTGACGCTTTAAAGAACAATATTATAGATATAACTAAGCTTATGTTAAGTGGGGAGAAAAAAGAAAGAAAGATTGCTCAGGACCTTTTGGTAAAAATTGAAAATGGTGAACATATGAAAGTTTCTGAATTCTATAAAACAGCTGAAAGTGCTCTAAAATCTTTAGAATATGAAAAAGCTGCAAAATCATATCTAAAAGCTGCGGAATTAGCAGAAGAACTCTATATAATGGATATAGCCGCTTCATTAAGAGAGAAGGGAACTTTTACTCAACAAATTCCAGAATTTTCAAAAGAAAGAGAAAGAGTAGTTCAAGAGGCACGTAATGCTTTAAGAAATGAAGATTTTCATACTGCTTATACTTTATATAAAAAAGCAAGTGACATATCAAAAAAATTGGTTCAATTTGATAAAGAAGAAGAATTCAGGTTAAAATCTAAAGCTCTTGAAGATTTTTACAAAATAGATCAGAAATATAAGAAAGAATAATTCAATTACCGTTTTGAAAAAATGGAAAGAATAATTGGGTTATTAACTGATTTTGGGATAAGAGGACAGCATTATGTAGCTGCGATGAAAGCAGTGATTTTGAAAATTAATCCACTTGTAAAAATTATAGATATTTCCCACTCAATTACTCCTTATTCAATAATCGAGGCATCCTATACATTGAAATCAACCTATAAATACTTTCCTAAAGGAAGCATATTCATAACGGTTGTTGATCCTGGAGTGGGAAGCTCAAGAGAAATAATAGCTATAAAAACAAAATCAGATTATTACTTCATTGGTCCTGATAATGGTATTTTCCCTAATTTCCTGCATACATCAGAAATATCAGAATGTAGAAAAGTTCAAAAAAAGGAATATTTTATTCAACCTGTCTCAGCTACATTTCATGGAAGAGATATCATGGCACCAATTGGAGCGTACCTATCGAAGTCACAGGAATTTATTTTATCTGATCTTGGTGAAATATATAGTTTTGACAACCTAAAAAAAATACCAAACAATTATAAACTAGACTTTAATAAGAGAAGTATAACCTGTATTATTCAGTACATAGATTCTTTTGGAAATGGTATAACAAATATCCAATTGGTTGATAATAAAATTGAAGAACTAAATATGAGCTTAGAGGAGGGTATAAAAATTAAATTATTTATTAAACAAGAAACATTTGAAGGAATTTTCA
>JBHLNR010000189.1:0-6781 GCA_048941385.1 Promethearchaeota archaeon | reverse complement strand
CCTTTTTGTGGGGCAAATCTAAGCCTAAGTGTGCTTTTTTTAATAAGTTCTCCACACCAATCACATTTAGTGGTGCCTGTGGGTGCTTCTTCTATTCGAAACATCGCATAAAATCCCTCATTCGGTCAAAGAATTATACTTAATTTTTATCTTTTTAGAGACAAATCTCACGCCGAAGATCGTTAACGGTAGGAACACTACCAGTGAATATCCTGGTATTAGAGGATTCGATGATGGAAAATTACCCATTGCAGCTATAATGAAATTATCAATAATGTAAAGATATGTATCAGTAAAATCAGTAGAAATTGCTGCTGTAAAAACTACAGTCAAATTATAAGTGGGAATTAGATATATACATTGACCAAGCAATCCAGCAGTATGATATGAATATTTATCCATCCATACTAAATAACCGTAAAACCCATTGGGTTGAGGTGTACCTACTTTAAGCATCCAATTTTCAGAAATTACCTGCGTACCATTCCACGTTCCATTATTTAGCATTAAGAGCCCAATTCTAGACATAGCTTGAGGTGTGAAATAAAGACCGTATCCTCCAAAATTAATCTCTTGACTATTTTCTTGCCAGTAGAAATCTTTTTGAGAAATTCCAATAGGATCAAATAAATATTCCAGTGCAAAATCGGAAGTTTTTTGGCCTGTCGATTTATTTATTATAGCGGATAAGAGGTGTGTGGAAGCGGAACTGTATCTAAAAGCAGTACCGGGGGTACTATAAAGAGAAGGGTTTAAAATTTCTTGAATTGTTTGATCCCAAGCCCATTCTGGGTCGGTGTCTCCGTAAATACCTGATGCCATTGTTAATAGATGTTCAATACAGATATCTTCTTTGCTGGGTGTGTTATAAGTTAGTGTTGGGAAAAAAGATGAGAAAGTCTGACTTACGTTGTCAATAAATCCTTTATCAATAGCGATTCCTATTAAAAGGGCGATTATTGTTTTAGTGGATGAAAATTGAACATGTAATGATCCGTTAATTACTACATCTATGCCATAAAAATCAGGTTCCGGGCCGTAGCTTTTTTCCTCCCTTAATTTATATCCGGAGATGAATTCTTCATGAATAAGAAATCCATTACGAACAATTGAAACACTATGTAAATTAATGCTATTTGCCTCAATATATTCATACATCTCATAGATTGTTGTATTATTCATGTCTTGATCAGATGGATCAGTAACATTCCATTCATTTGTAGGCCAAAATGTTGCGGTTTTTACCTGCCCTTTTACTATTCTTGTCATTAAAAATGCACTGGTAAACATCAGTAATACAAAAAGCATTAGAGTTACTTTCTTCCAATTAAATCTCATTTTCACCATATACTTTCTTTTTTTTTTATATTATTGCGCAATTGAATTCAAAATTAAGGAATATATGTTTCCTTAAAAGCCTTTGTTACTGATCATCAATACATAGATATATACAAATATCCATCCATAAATAAAAAAAAACTCACTCTTTAGGTGCGCCTACGCTTCCAGATTACATAAGCCAACCCTATTAAAATAAAGATACTGCTAAAAAAAATAATATTAAATAGAAATTGAAGTACATAAGGCTTAAAAGGAAATGCTACTTCCATTTTTTTAAATTCAATAAAAATTAATTGCGGCGCCAATGATTTTCTTACCTTCTGAGAAAATAACCATAGCAAAAACTTTAATTGATAATGTCGAATATGAAGAGGCATTTGAATATTTAAATGATTTGGAACAAAAAGAGGCTTTAACACTTGATGAAAGGTTAAATATTCAAGGGATTAAAAGTTATCTCTTACATTTTCTTGGAAAATTCGAATTAGCACTTCAGACCGCTGAGAATCTCTATCAAACTAGTCAAGAATTTAATAAAGGTATCTTTTCCTTTGATGCGCTTTATGTCAAAATATGTGTCTGTATGATGATTGATAGATGGGATGAATTTTTTAAGAATATTGAACTGAGTATTAGCCTTTTTAAATCAATTCGTCAGGAAGATTTATTAAAGTATCCACAAATAGAAGCAGATATGGATAACATTTATGCTACGAAAAGCTTTTTCATTGGAGAATTTGATCATAGCTTAGAATATGCCGATAAGTGTATAGCTTTTTATGAAAAGAATGATCCACTTTCATTCTCTATTCCTTTTATGCTTTCAACAAAGGCTTATGCTTATTTAGTTAAGGGTGAAGTAAATCAAGCTTTAGATTGCAATAAAAATGCTTTATCTCTAACCCCTAAATCAAATTATGACGTGTTTATAATTTGGAAAGCACAGGTTTATCGTAGTATGGGAATTATTTATTATCAGAAAGGAGATTTGGACCGTGCATTAGAATATCATATAAGCAGTCTTGAAATTGATAAAAAATTTACCATGCTTTCGGCATGGCCGATGGCTGAGTTATACTTTTTTATTATAAGAATTTTTCTGATTAAAAAAGAAAATGAGGAAGTGCAGCGCTATTTACACGAATTTAAACTTCTTAATGAAAAACATGAGCATATGATTATAAATGATTACTATCAGTTAACAACTGCTTTAGTTTTGAAATCAAGCAGTAGAATGCGTGATCGTGCCGAAGCAGAAAATATTTTAAAGAATTTTATAGAAAAAAGCCCGTCAACTCTTCGTACGGATACAGGTTTAATTGTTCTCTGTGACATATATTTCCAAGAATTTCAATTAACCAATCAGATGGAAATATTAGATGATATTTTCCCTCTTATAGATCTGTTACAGAGAAGTGCGATCCGTCGAAATTCCTATTCATTATTAGCTAACGTAAAACTCTTCCAGGCAAAATTAGCTCTAGTCCAGATAAATTTGGTGGAAGCGAGAAGATTGTTAGCTGAAGCCCAAAAGATCGCAGAAGAACATGGTCTCCAACTATTGGCAAATGAAATCTCGAGAGAGCATGACAAGTTATTGGAAGAATTAAATCTTTGGGAGTCATTTAAGAAAACCCAAGCATCAGTGGCAGAACGCCTGAAGTTAGCGTCTATTGAGGGGGTTCTTGAACGTTTGCAAGATAGGGGGGTAATTGAAGCTCCTGAGTTAGAGAGCGAAGAACCTATCTTGCTTCTTATTATGGATATTAGCGGAACCACTTACTTCAACCATCTATTTGTAAAAAATTGGGATTATAGCGACCTATTCAGTTCTTTCATGTCTGCGTTTAACACCTTTAGTGACGAGATATTTTCGAAATCCATTGATCGGATCCGAATCGGGGAAAATACCATCCTTATAAACCCTATCGAGCCCTTTTTAACATGTTATGTTATTAAGGGTCAGTCCTATCCCGCTTTACAGAAGTTAACGCGGTTTACCGAAGCGATTAGAGAAAATTCGGAGATTTGGCAAGCTCTCAACAAATCAGTTAAAACGAGTGAAATGCTGGAACTTGATAAGCCTCCCGAGCTCAAAACAATCATCAATGAGATTTTTTAAATTTTGTCTCAACTTTCTGTGAAATTGAAATGGAAAGGTAAATCCAGCGTCTGATTTCAGTGAAATTTCTAGAACCTATATATAAGAAAAGAATAAATAACAAATAGTCATTTATAGTAGTAAGTTATCAATATGGAAGGTGTATATAATTTGGGGATAAAAAGAATTTATGAGAACTGTAGTGGATGCAGAAGATGTGAGATTGCGTGTTCTCTATATCATGAAGGGAAAATTTGGCCGGAAGCTTCAAGGGTAAGAGTTTTTATGTTTGTTCCAGGAGTTGAAATACCACATCTCTGCTTTCAGTGTGAGGATCACCCGTGTGTGGAGGAATGTCCTGAGGAAGCTTTATCAGTAGATAATCAAACAGGAGCTATAATCACTGACAAATCGAAATGTACCGCGTGTGGAATATGTATTAATGCCTGTCCTGGAAGGGTACCACATCTCCATCCTCAAGATGATCATATAGTGATTTGTGATTTCTGCGGTGGAGAACCGAAATGTACGGCTGCTTGTCAAGAAGGGAAGTGGGATGCTCTGATTCTCTCAGAGAATCAAGATATTGAAACAGAAAAAATCTTGGCTAAAACCCCTAAGGAACTCGCACATGAGACTGCTATAAAAATATTAGGTGAAAAAGCGACTGAAGAGGTGTATGAATGGTGAATGGTTATGCAGGAAAATTTCTGGAAATAGATCTCACAAATAAGAAAATTGAAGAAATTACATTTTCAGACAAAATTCTCAAAGAATACATAGGAGGAAGGGGCTTAGGAGTAAAGATATTGTGGGATAGGCTTGGAGATAAGTGGGAAACGATTGATCCTTTAGGTCCTGAAAATATCTTACTCATGCTTACTGGCCCTTTTACTGGATATTTTATTGGTGCTCGAAGTTGCGTAACTGGAAAATCACCCCAAGGTAATGGAATAATAGGTTCCACAGTCGCCGGGGAGTTTGGTGTGGAATTGAAATGTGCTGGTTATGATGGAATAATTTTTACGGGAAAGGCAGAAAAGCCGAGTTACGTATTTATTTGTGATGAAAACATAGAGATTAAAGATGCTTCACATATATGGGGTAAAACAAGCAGAGAATCTATGCGTGTTCTCATAAAAGATTCGATTAATGATATTAAAAAAATTCATCCCAATTATGGGGAGTTTAAGGAACCGTCCGTTCTATATATAGGTCCTGCTGGAGAAAACAAATCCAGAGTAGCTGCTGTAGTAGCAAAATATACCCATGCCGCTGGTTATGGAGGATATGGTGGCGTAATGGGATCTAAAAACTTGAAAGCGGTGGTTGTTAAAGGCTTTGGTTCCTTACCAGAGGTGAATGATCAAGATAAAATGCTTGAGCTTTCACAGGAATTTTCAAATAATTGTTTTGCGATAGAGTTTTTTAGACGTTGGGGGACAGGATCAGGAGGATATACATTTGGAGCTGACTCAAGTTCAGAGCCAATTAGAAATTGGCAGGAAGAATGGCATCATGAGGAAAGTTATAGAGGTGAAGAGTTCGATAAATTTTGGGTAAAAAAATACTGGGGAGATCACGGTTGTCCTGTTACATGTCTAAAGTTGGCGGTGTTAAAAGATGGAGAATATGATGGTGCAATTTGTGATAATCCAGATTACGAGCTTGAGGCATTCCTGGGGCCAAATTTGGGTATTTTTTCACCAGAACAGAATATCTATTTATCATATATCATAGAAGAATTAGGATTTTGTGGTATTCAAGGTGGTGCAATTTTGGGATTTACTGGAGAATTATATCAAAAAGGTATCATTTCAAAAGAAGATTTAGGAGGAATTAATCTTGAATGGGGAAATGTTGATGCGTTCGCAGAATTAGGCAGAAAAATTGCTTTTAGAGAAGGTATTGGGGATATATTGGCAGAAGGCATATATCGAGCGGCTTTGAAACTTGAAGAAATGAAAAAAACAGAAGTTCTCAAATATGCAATTCATCTTAAAGGCATGGCAATCGGAGCACACGGTCTTAGAAGTGGTAAGGATATGGTTACAACAACTCCTATTGGATATAGTGTATCAGTTCAAGCAGGAGATCATACATCATCAGCTGCTCTTCCTATTGATGGGCGTGGAAGCGAATTACGCTCTATTATGAGTGATTCTGGAGTATATTGTAATTTTACCACCTTTACCCTAGCTTTTGATCAAATTGCAAGTTTCTACGAAGCAGTTACAGGTTGGGAACTAACAAAAGAAAGTTGGTTCAGTGAAAAAGGATTAAGGATTTTACAATTACAGAGAACTGTGTCTCTGATTGGAGGACCGGATGCAGAATGGAGATCAAAGCAAGATGATACTTTACCGTCTAGATTTTGGGAACCTCTCCCATCGGGACCGTATAAAGGGGAATCAATAGATAAAAATGCATTTGAGAAATTAAAATCTGAATATTACAAAACAGTAGGATGGAATGAGGAGGGTATACCCTCTTCTGAAATATTAGAAAAGCTGGATTTAAAAGATGTTGAATCGAAGCTTAAAAATGAAGGTTTATTATAATTTCACATATGAAAATGGAGACAAAAGTATTATTATCTGGTCTTGAATTTCCAGAGGGTCCTCGGTGGCGTAACGGAAAGTTGTTCTTTTCAGATTTTGTTGGAAGAAAAGTCATTGTCGTTGATGAAAAAGGGAAATCAGAAATTATAGTAGAAGTGCAAGATTCTCCATCGGGATTGGGGTTTTTGAAGGATGGCAGGATGCTTATAGTTTCAATGCAAAGACGTCACCTCATGCGTTTAGATCCAGAAGAATTGAAGATTCATGCGGATTTAAGCAAATTTACAGAATACAACTGCAATGACTCCATTACTGACAGCCATGAACGAACCTACATAGGAAATTGGGGTACTAAATCCCTTGAATCCCCAGCTGAACCTACATGCATCATCCTAGTAACTAAAGATGGGGAAGCAAGAATAGTTGCAGAAAATCTTTTATTTCCGAATGGATGTATTGTGACTCCCGATTGCAAAACCTTTATTGTAGCAGAGACTTTTGGAGGTAAGTTGACTGCTTTTGATATTGAAAATTCAGGAAATCTAATAAATCGAAGAATTTGGGCAGAACTTAAAGATTTTAGACCAGATGGCATATGCCTTGATGAAGAAGGTGCCATATGGGTCGCGAATCCATCTAAAGCAGAAGTCTTACGCATTTTAGAAGGAGGTGAAATTACTTCTACTATTAAAGTAAAAGACACAAATGTTTATGCATGTGCTTTGGGTGGAGCTGATGGAAGAACTCTTTTTCTTTGCACCAATCAATTTTTGGAGGG
>JBHLNR010000188.1:0-6855 GCA_048941385.1 Promethearchaeota archaeon | reverse complement strand
TGGTAAGCACACTCCAATCAATAAAATAACAAGGAATATTTTCTTATTAAATGCTGATTTAAATGAATCTCGAAAATTCGTTTCATTCTGCATATATCTATTAAATAAATAATTACTGACCGAACACATTGCGATTGTAATAATTATTGCCCCTAATAAATTCTCAATAAATAGAATTGTCATATTTAAAACTAAAAATGTTGTTAATGAATTCCATTCGCTTTCAGTAAGAGTCACATTATCAATGAATTTTTCCATTATCTCCGATATATCTACACTTAAAGAATCAACATACCATCTTAGGTCTGTCAATACAAAAATGCCTAAAACAATCAAAATAATTTGAAAAACCGCGAGGGGGATAAATAATTTTCCATAATTTTTAGAAAATAGCCTAAAACCTTCCCCAATTATATCCCAGAAACTTTTACTTGCACTATCAACTAATCTTTGTGAATTTTCCATATTAATCTGTAAAAATATAATTAATTTATAATTTTTTAGATAAAGTTTTAATGATCAATTTATTCATTACTATAGAAGGTATAATCTCAGATAAGAATTACTACAAGTTTAAAAGTTTATGTATATTAAAAAACAAACATCTCGCCAAATTCCTGGAATAATATCATATATGGAGCTCTTTCAGTCAAAAAAATTGGCTTATTCTACTTTTTTTTGTACACCCGTTGTTCTAGGCTTATTATCCTTACTTTTAAATTTTATCTTGATAAACGAATGGGATTTTTTACATTTTTTTAGATTTGTAGGTTTATTTTTACTTATACCTGGTCTAGCTGCTGGTTTTTCTATGTTGTTTTATTCAAAAAAATCACCAATCTTACGACCACCTCCAACAGGGTGGTCAATCCAAATGAACGTATATTTTGCTGGTGTAATTGAAGTAACATTTATTTTTGGGCAAATAATCGCAATTGTTCTTCAAAATATCTGGTATCAAGAAATGTTTTTGATATTAGGAACAATCTTATCTTATATTGTGGCTTTTGTGATCTTTTTTTCTTTTACTACAGTTGGACGTCCAGGGTATATAATACTCGCTTTAGTTCAACCTGTACTGACTATTATGCTCTATAGTCTTTATATAGGGCAGTTTGACATCGATTTTTTTATAAGAGATATAATTTTTTTTATAGCATGTGCCCTTATCTTTGCAATCCCATATAGGAGAGGTTTATTTCAAGTGAGCAATGTCTATAAAGAAGTTACTGGAATGAGTGGCTATCCTTTTATAAGGGCTTTCATCCTTTCTATGATGACTGAAGGTAATGATGATCTCATAGAAAGTTTTTTTGATAAAGCTGGGATAAAATCTAAGGTAAATATTCAATACTTAGCAATAAGAAGTCTGTCCAATAAAATAATTAAAGGGTTATTAATAGTTCCTCATGTCCATTTCGGTCCATTTAAAACTTGTGGGTCTTCTGATTTGCCTGAACATATTTATAAGATATTTGAGGACATTCCTGGTACGACTGTGTATCATACTACTAATGATCATTCTCAAAACCTTACAACTCAAAAAGATGTAGAACTCATCTTAAACCGAATTAAACAAGATATTCAAGTAATAAATAATAACACTGAAATTAAATGGGTTAGTGAAATTAATAGATTTATAAGAAAAATATCAAATTCTGCTAAACTTCTTGGAACAGAGATATCAAATACCCCAATTATATTTATAACCAGACATCCTCTTCCCTCAGACGATATTGAATCTGAGATCGGAGATCATATTAGAGAGTTTGCAAAATCACATGGATATCAAGATATTATTATTATTGATTCTCATAATTCAATTATTGCAGATGAGATCTTAATAAGAAAAGATTCTGTTGAAGCTGCAGATTTAATTAACGTTTCTAAGAAATTTATTATGAGTAAAAAAATTCAAAATTCTCAAAAGTTTCAGATGTTATATGGTACTGCTAAAGGTGCTTTTAAGAATTATTCAGAAAAACATGGGATTGGTATTGGAGGAATTGTTGTACACCTATTTAAGAATGTGGTAAATGATCAGACTACTGCTTTAATTCATTTTGATGCCAACAATGCTTATGTAGATATTCGATCAAATATTCTAAATATGTTGCAGAATAGGGGAATTGAAAGAGGAGAGATTACTACATCTGATTCACACGCAGTTGCAAGACAATTTTCCGCTAGGGGTTATTCTCCAATTGGTGATAAAATAAAAAATGATGAAATTTTAGATAAATTAGATTCATTAATCCAAGAAGCAGAATCGAATTTAGAGCCTGTTGAATTTTGTTATTTCAATTCAATAGAAGATAATGTCAAGATTTGGGGCGATCCACAATATTTTAATGCAATTATCGATACACTTAAAGAAGCCGTTAGAGTATCACAGCGTTTACTTTCTCTAAGTTTAGTTGTACCAACCTTTTTCTCATTGATTATCTTATTTTTTCTCTATAATATCTAATTTTTTTTCAATTAGTATAATTTAAGATTTATATAATCCACACTCTTAATTCATATTTATACAATTAAAAAAAATGATTAAATTATGTCATTAAGTTTTATAGACACTTTAAATGGAGTATTTTCACTGGTTTTTGTAGCAATCTCTTTATTTGTCGGGTTTATTATACTCTCTCGATATTTTAAATATAAGGAAAGAATATACCTTTTAGTTGGAGCTACTTGGGTATTAATTGCTTCCCCTTGGTGGCCATCGAGCTTATCATTTCTAATAGCTCTTTCTAATGGAGTTGGAATTACACCAGAAGCTTATTTTCTAATAGGAAATTTATTAGTCCCTTTAGCTGTTGCTCTATGGTTACTAGCTTTTACAGAGTTTTTATACACAGAAAAACGTAAGTTAATTCTATCAGTTTTTATAATAATTGGTTTAATCTTTGAGGTTTTATTTCTTACGTTTCTCTTTGTAAATCCTGATTTTATTGGGGAATTGAACGGGCCTGTCGATGTAAATTATAAATCCTTCATATTAATCTTTTTGATATCATATTTATTAATTGTTGTAATTACTGGTTTTTTATTTGCCAATCTTTCTTTAAAGTCCAAAGATCGCGAAGTAAAATTAAAAGGTAAATTATTAATAATCGCATATATCTCTTTTTCAGTTGGGGCTTTGTTAGACTCTTCTTTGCCATTAAATGAGATAATAATTATAATAACCAGACTAGTATTAATACTCAGTGCGTTTTGTTGGTATGGAGGATTCCTATTACCAAGATGGTTGAAAAAGTATCTTTTGAAAAAGAATTAACCTTTTTGTTTTTCTTCATATTATTTGGATATTATCCCGATTCATATTTTTTTTCAATCCATTCTTTCTTAATAATTCATTTAAAATCAGGAATAGTTATGTTTAGTACAGAAATCGATAAATTGGTGAAAATAACTCTTATTGGAAGCCCGGCTGTGGGCAAAACAACCATAGTGAAATTATTATCCGAAAATACATTAGATAGATTTTATATACCAACTCATGGATTAGATTTAAAATCTGTGAAATTTGATGAATACTACTTAAGACTATGGGATTTAGGAGGACAAAATAGTTACTTAAGAACGTATTCTAAGGATTACTTACTCGGGTCTGATATTATTTTTGTAGTAACTGATTCTACCCCGAGTAATGTATTAAATTCAAGAGAATTAATTAATTACGCATGTCACTTTGTAGGAAAAGAATGCCCAATCATCGCAATAGCAAATAAGCAGGATTTAAGGGATGGTAGAATGGACGCTAAGAGGGTTGAGGATCTATTGCATGTAAGAACATACGGATTAACAGCTATAGATCCAGCAGAAAGAATGACACTAATGAATATTATAAAAAATGAATTAGAAAAAATAGCCATCAGGAGGGGATTAAAAAAATGAATTTTAATGAAAAGGAATTGTTTGGGGCCGCGTTAATTGGATTCGACATGATTGATGGCCCCTTTCTTAAATGGAAAAAGGAATATAATAAAACACAAGATATGGTAAAGTTAGATGATTTTGCGATGAATTTTTATCTTGCTTTTCGTGGTGGAAATGCATCAGAGAAAAAACCAAGAGCTATATTATACGATAATTTTTATATTGTGGCTTTTCCTAGAGATTTAGAACTGTGTTGTCTCTTCATGAAACCTCAAAACCTTGATGAAAATATCAAACAATTGAATAAAGTAGCGTCAAGAATTATTACAGAGATGGAAATGATAGAAAAACCTGAAGCTGAAGTACCCAAAGAGTCAGATGACAACACCATAGAAGAAATAATGAGACTGATCCCAAATATATTATCAGAAACCAAAATGACAACTCCTGAATTGAGAAGATATTTCAAATTGAGTAATTCTCAAATCTGGAAAATTATGTCTGAGTTAGAAAATTCTAAAAAAATCAAACGCGCAGAAAAAAAAGGCCGTTCAATTTTGTGGACTGCGTTCTAAACCTTTATTCTTTTCCATTTATCTATTTTTTTTGCTCTATCTTGTTCTATGATCCCAACCACGTTCCTTAGTATAGAGACGAGAAAACATAATATAACAAATATCAGGTAATTCTTTTTCTAAGTTGTTCACAGTAATATATCGTAGAATATGATTTAAAACAAAAATTCCTATAAACTCCGCATGATAACTCCCTAAATTTTTTTCTAATTTCTCACCATAGTATTTTATATCTAAACCACTTTCTTTATCCCATGTAATTTCAGTAAATATTTCCGGAAAAATTTCTCTCTTTATACGCCAACCATTAACCATTTTCCATACTTTAGCACCTAAAAAAATCTCAAGTTTTTCTCTATCTTCTTCCTGTAAAAATTTAAACGGTGTTCCTCTTTGCATTAAAACTTTTTGCATCAAATCTGATTTTGAGTCATAGTTCTTTTCAAAAGGTTCTTCTCCTTTCAGTTTTCTTTCAATTAAATCCATAACTATATCAATAAATGTTGCGCTGTCTTCACCAGGTACCCAAGTAGCATGTCTTCCTGAAAAATAAAACTTAAATCCTGCTTCAATACCATCTCCAAACTCATCGCCAAAATAAGAATATGCCATATGAATATTTACATCAGGAAACATTTCAATAGTAATAGTCCAATCCTCACTAAAACCAATGTTTTCAATGCTTCCCCCCAAATCATTAGTTACAATAGATTTAATGGTCTTTAAATCAATGTTCACAAAATTGGAGAATTTTGCTTTACTAATATCTTCTAGTTCTTTCTCATGGGGGCCCCTTACACCCGTAGCATCAATTTGGCCGATAGTTAAGAATTTTTTCCTTTCAGACGGCATCTAAAATGGTTCACATCAAACCTGTTTAATAAGTAATATTATAATTTCTTTTTTTTGAATTTTCCTATGAAAAATCCTTGAGTTTGATGGATTTAAGGAAATACTCTACCAATTCCCGGTAAATTTGACTCTCCCTCTAAAAGTCTTGTAAGCTTTCAAAAAATTTTAGAAATATCATCTTTAATGATATTAAAAAACCTCTTCCCGAAGATATACTAATTCTAGTTAGTTTTATTTACTAATAAAAAATAAGAAAAAAATAGAATTTTAAAACTTACTGAATTTCTGCAGGTATTATCATGCCTTTTCTCTTTAAAGAGATGATTGTGCTAATAATCTCATCCCTTGAAGCTTTTCTTCCCGCTAATCCAAAATTTAAAAGGCTTGAGACAAAAAAGAACTTCCTTTCTTTCTGTATCTGCTCCGCTACTTCTGTTAAATCTTTTTCTAAACCTTTTAATTTTATAACTCCGTAATGTTTTCCTAACTGTAGTGGGTATACGAAGGTTACATTAAAATATTTTTCAATTAAATCATCGGCTGCTCTAAACATTGTAATATCACCCTTAAAAGCTTTAAGACTCGATTCATATCTTCTTTCAAAAGATTGTGTAAAAGCTATTTGACTTTCCTTCAACTGTTCAGAGGGAGTACCATCCAATATTAAAGCAACTCTTACATAATCACCATCTGTAATTATGATTTTAAAGTCATAATAATCCATCTCAAATCCCTGACCCTTTTCCGTACTGATAGCTCCTTTCTTAATTTCTGTTCGAAATTGTGAGATTGCTTGTAGAAATCCTGATATTAAATCAGTGTCAATTCCTTCCAAAGATATTTGTTTATCATAGATAGAAACGCCACTATTCTTTTCAATGATCATAATATATGCAATCTTTAGAAGATCATCTAAAATTTTCGCCTCTCCTGCCCAGATTCTTCTCTGTCGAGAATGTCTGACAGATCTAATAGATACAAATGCCACAGCTGCTGCTATACCTCCTATTATGTATGGTAAATATTGCATTAGTGTATCCATAAAAATAGTGTATTCTGACACAACTTTTATGTAATCTGATAAAATTTCTGCACTAGTATAAAATCCCTCTTCGGCAAAACTAGCTCGTATAGAAAAGCGTGAACCTGTACTTTCAAATCTCAACTGAGCTGTAGCGATTCCAAGATTATTTGTGACAGCAGTAGATTCATATATCGTCAAATTATTTGCATTTAAAACTTCAAAGATAATCTCGACATTCTCTAAGGGCAATCCTCCCGATTCGAACACTCGTACAGAAAAAAATCTGGTACCCGTCATATATTTTGAGGCAGGAATTTCGACAAACTCAATTATTGGCTGAATTTTGAAAATTTCATATGTACCATTAACGTCAAACTGTATTGATTGCCATTTTGATGTCACATTAAACTCAAAAAAGCCTAGAGAAATTTCTGCATTATCGATATCTGCTTCCCATGATCCTTTGCCAATCCCATCATCAGTAACATCAACTCCGAAATTTTTTAAACCTATTTCTGACGC
>JBHLNR010000029.1:0-29761 GCA_048941385.1 Promethearchaeota archaeon | reverse complement strand
AATTTGTTCTCTCTGCTCCATGAATCTTCTTATTTATTGCTACTCTTGTTTTCTCATCTAAAAAGTTCGGAGGAATAGTTTTATACTCTCTCATAATTGATTTTTTGTGATCTGTATCATCTATACTAGATTTATCAATTTGAATTTTTAAATATAAATTTTTAATCCATGTTTCAATTCTTACTATATCCCCTTTTAAGTATGTTCTTTGATTAATCCACTCTTTGAATTCTAGGATTTCATTAATGAATTTATCTTCCTCGATAGAGTTGACTACATTCTGAGATTCTTTCTGAACAATCTTCCGTATTTTCTTCTTCTTTAGTTCTTTAACTTCACCCTCAGAAAGACTTTTAAAGATTTTCTCTCTTTTAATCCTTTCTTCTTTTGAATCTTTTTTAGAAAGCCATTTATCAATTGACATCTGTATTTTCTTTTATTTCTAATGATAAGGTTAATATTTTGTTTTTTATTAAGTATTTAACAGAAATGAAAGATGGTATAATAGTTAAATTAAAATTGACAATCTATTTTTAATATTATTAATACCATGTCAGTTAAAGGAATAATTTTTGACTATGGATTTACTCTTTTTCATTTTGACAATCCTTCTGTGGAAAGGTATTATGAATGTTTTAAAAATGGTTTATTGAAATCAATTGAATTGCTAAAAGAGAAGCATATTTGGAATGATAAAATAACAGATGATTTACTTTTACAGAGATTCTCTAAAAAACGAGAGCAATATTGGAGAGAGAGTAGAAAAACAAGAAAGGAATATCCTACATCTTTAATATATAGAGAGGTGCTCGAAATGTTACATTTAGAAAAGATTATAAACAAAATTGACCATTTAAGTGAAGAAACATATGAAAAATTAGCGGAAATATATCATTCCTTTGAACAAAAAGAATGGAAACCTTTTCCTCAAACAAAGAGAACGCTAGAAAAGTTATCAAAGTATGAAGATTTAAAGTTAGCAGTATTGTCAAATCACCCAAATCACAGAATGATTGAAAATTCGTTAAAAGAGTATGATCTTTTTAGATATTTTGATGCTGTTGTTACTTCCGCTGAATTTGGTAAAAGAAAACCTGATCCTGAAATCTTTCATTATACTCTAGAAAAAATGGGATTAACAGTAAATAATGAATGTCTTGTCTGTGGAGATGAATATGCTGATGTGGTAGGAGCTGACAGAGCGGGGATGCAAACCATCCTCTGCGAAAGAAAATATAAATTTCCGTTTGAAAGAGAATTAGATGTACCAGAATTAATAAGGATTGATAATATTTCTGAAATTTTAGATCATCTGGATTAATTAATTAAGAATGGTCCGGGGGGGATTTATTCCAAAAAGGGGAATCCCCTTTATTGATTGAACCCTCGATTACCAGTATGAAACAATATTTCACATATCTGGCTCCGCAAGCCAGCGCCCTATCCAGGCTGGACTACCGGACCATAATTGAGATCGATTTATTATTCTAAAATTATAATAATTCTTTATAATACTTATGTAATAGTTCTTTATAGTTAAATATAATAAAAATTAGAATTAATTGTTTTTTCCTATATTACATATCGCATGGAAGAAAAAGAGATAGAAAAAATCCTTTGGATTAGTGGATTAAAAAACGCTGTAGAATTTGGTGGAATTCCAAATGAAAAAGCAGTAATGGGAAAGTTAATGGCTGAAAGAAAGGACTTACGTTCCCAAGCTAAAGATATTATGCCATTATTAAGGAAAATTTTAGAAGAAATTAAAAGTCTTAATTTTGAAGATCAAAAAAGAAAACTTTTAGAACTTGACCCTAATGCATTAGATAAAGAGGAATCACAAGTAGGAAAAAAAGTTTTACCACCTTTACCAGAAGCAGAAAACTATGATAAGATTGTAATGCGTTTGGCGCCTTATCCTAGTGGCGCACTTCATATTGGAAACGCAAGAATGGTTATCTTAAATGATGAGTATGTAAAAAAATACAAAGGCGAGTTGATTCTTTTTTACGATGATACTATTGGTAGTCCTAAATCTCTAAGAGACAGTCCTAAAGCGAAATATGTTCTACCAGATGCTTATGATCTAATAAAGGAAGGCCTAGAATGGTTAGGAGTAAAATATTGTAAGGTTCTTTATAAAAGTGATAGATTGGAGATTTTTTATGAGTATTGTGAGAAATTAATCAAAGATCATATGGCATATGTATGTTTTTGTTCTGCTGCTGATTTTAGGGAAAAATATAAAAAATTGGGGGAAAATTGTCCTCATCGTAGGCATACAATTGAAAAAAATATAGAAGAATGGAATGCCATGCTTAAGGGTTCTTATGATGAGGGAGAAGCAGTAGTAAGGTTAAAAACGGGAATGGATCAGAAGGATCCTGCGTTAAGAGACCAAATTATCATGAGAATTTCTAAAGCGAGGCACCCTAAAGTTGGAGAAAAATATATTATTTGGCCGATGTTAGAATTCTCATGGGCCATAGATGATTATCTTATAGGAGTCACACATATTATTAGGGGTATAGATTTGGTTAAAGAGGGAATTATTGAAGAATTTATATGGGATCATTTTGGATGGAAAAAAGCACAACTACTATATTATGGACGCATGAGATTCCCTGGATTGAAGCTAAGCAAGACTGAATCTCGAAATAATATTCAAAAAGGGATTTATAATGGATGGGAAGACCCCAGAACTTGGAGCTTACAATCTCTTAAGAAAAGAGGGATAAGACCAGAAGCATTAAGAGAATCATTACTAGATCTTGGAATGTCTCAGACTGGGATAAGTTTTTCAGTTAATTGGTTATATTCTAAAAACCAGAACATAATTGATAAAATATCTAATCGTTATTTCTATGTAGAGGACCCATTTTCAGTTATGGTTGATGATATCCCTTTCGATGAATTAATTGCAAAACCATTGTTACATCCTTCATATCCTAAAAAAGGAGAAAGAAAAATTCGGTGTGAAGCAAAAAATAATCAGTTAAACTTAATCATCTCCTTACCAGATGCGACGAAATTAGAAGTTAACCAGATTATTCGATTAAAAGATTTGATCAATATTGAGATCAAATCTATCGATTTAGAGAAGCAAATTATTCAAAGTTCTTTTTATAGTAAGGAGTTGGATAGACAATTTTCAATAATTCACTGGCTCCCTAAAGACGAGAATATTGATGTCGAGGTTCTTAAACCTGATGGAACTACTTCAAAAGGCTTTGGAGAATTGAATCTCTTACAAATTCCAATGGATCAAACTATTCAATTTGAACGTTTTGGTTTTGTTAATCCCATCGAGTTAGAAGAGAATTGTCTTTTTTGTTATTTTTCTCATTAAATCTTTCAATTTTTACTTTCCAAATAACTCATCAAAATATTATGATATTATGCAATTAACTGATAAACTTTTAAAAACCTAGAATAAGTTTATAATGGTATAAGAATAATATTCTTTAATTTCATATTATTTAAGGACACTAGAATTAATGAGTCATTTACCCTGTAAGAAATGTGGGAGCAGTTTACCGATTGTGAAGGGATCTGTTGTTCAGTGTCCTTATTGTAGAGCAAAAAATTTCTATATGGAATCTTTTTACACCTTAAAGTATTACATGTCGGTTATACTGAAGCTTTCCTCATTAGATAAACGAAAAAGGATTAATAAAAAGGAGATAGTAAGAAGAAAAATATTAATTGAGACGTTTTTCACAGATATTCGGTCTAGTTTTAACGAGTATCGACACTTAATAATAACTAAGTTAGATTCAGTAAGTATTAATCCTGTAAAATTGTTTTATTTAATTCGAGCAGCGGGAAATTTAGAAATCAGTATTGATAGATTCCTAATTCCTTATTTAGAAGATAATATTTCTAAAAAGAAATATTTGGAATTAAGAGATAAAGCATATTTGATTAATAAAACACTATTAGGTTTGTATTATAGCTATTTAGCTAAAAATACAAATCGATATAAAAAAGCTTATAGATTTTATCAAGATGCTGAGAAGAATTATCAAAATGTTGTGGATTATTGCAATATTATTAATTTAGGTAATTATAATCCTATTTATTATAAGGTAAGCAAATTCTATACTGTTTTAGTTAAATTTACTAGTATAATACGGAATATTTTAGATAAAAATCCAAAACTTTTTACAAACGAACTGGAAGATTTACTTCAAGAGTTGGAAAGTATCTATAAGGATGATAATCAAATTTATAATCTCTACAAACAAATTGAAAATATTATTCAATTGGAACGAAATACATGTGTACTTTTGGAAAACATTCGTATAGATGATTCATTCCTATCATCTGAATCTTTTAATGATACCTATTTAGAATCAAATGAGGAAAATCTTAATGAACTAAATCGAGTAAGAAATTGGATTGACAATCTTTCTAAAAAATACCAAAAATATCAAAATAGTCTCCTAAAATTACATTCTGGGAGAGCCATTAAATATTTAAGATTATATAGTAATGAGTTTATCTCTTATAAGAACAAGAACGCTGAGAAATTTGATCAAATTTTAAGAACTATGATAAACAAGGCTTTAGATTCCTATAATAGCGAAACTGTTGAAGCATTAGAAACATTGAGTCATCTTATGCAAAAAAATATATTTAATAGCAATCTTCTTGATAAATTTGAGATAGGTCATGATGATTTAGTTGAGATGGATGAAGTATTAAAGAATTTTGTTAATGACTTATTTAAAAAACCATTACTTAAGAACTTGGAATCAGAATATTATAGAAAATTGATTTCTATCATTTCTGGTAAGCATAGTGAATTCGATAAACATATTTTAAAATATATTAATCGATTATTAAAGGATTTTGAAGATATGAGAAGTAAAAGCGATCTGTCTCTTGGAGAACAGCGGACGCAGTTTATTTCGCAAATTAAACCAAATCTTCAGAAACTTATTGACTTAAGCTTTACATTAAATGAAGAAATCCTTCCTTATCCTCTTTTTATCGATATAAAAATTCCTCCTCGTAAATTAAAAGTTCATAATCCTGAAGTCCTAACATTGCTGATTGAAAATCCAAACATAACCGAAATTAAGAATATTAAAATCGATTTCTTCATACCAGAAGCTATTCAAAACAAGGTGAAATTTACTAGAATTAAAAAACTAAAAGCAAATGAGAGAAGGAAAATTAAGATTAGAATTAATCCAAAAGAAAAAGGTAATTTTCCTTCAATGGTAATGATAGAGTATCAACACATAAACAAAACTTTTTGGATGCCATCAATCAAATTTAAATTAGAGGTAGAAGATGTGAAGAAATTTGTTCACTATCCAATATACTATAGAAATTCTTATCAAGTTCAAGCTAGTAGTTTGTTTAAATTTGTTAGAGATAAAGTATAAATTATTTAGAATTGGACTTTAATCTTTAGAGTTGAAATGTAAAGTTTTTAGTATTTAATAATCTTTTTTTACTTTAGTTATGGATGAAAAGGAACTTCAAAATACAGATAAGAAGCAAAAACCTAATAAATCAAATTGGTTATTTTGTCCTGTTTGTGGAAAAAATCTGCCAAAAATTCAAAATCTTAAGTACTGTACTAAATGCGGTATAGACGTTAATTATATTAAAGAACACAAAAGGTTACCACCTCCTCGAACTACAAATCCATATAAATCTCAAGTATCTTATCCTCAATATCAAGCACCACCAATTTACTATGGATCTCCTAAAATTTCGGATGAGGAATTAATCGATAATAAGAATCATAAATTGTGGGGAACTTTTTATTCGATAGGAATACCACTGCTCGCCTTTTTATTTATGAATATTATACTTGGAGGATTTCTAACCTTCATAACGTATATTACACGTGATATAGATATTTTGTATGATTTAATATCAAATTCCTATTTCATTTCATTTGCTTCTCTCTTTGAGTTAATATTTATACTCGTTCCTGTTATTTATGTAAGAAAATACCTCAAGAATCCAAGTCTTAAAAATGGTTTAATTCTATTAGGATTTACTTCAAGAGGATATGATAGAAGAAGGATATCTAAAGAAGTATTAATTGGAATGAGTTTTGCTTTAATAGGAGTAGCATTAGTTCTTTCTACTTCAATTCTAATGGAGATATTAATAGAAATTATTTTTCGAGTTGAAATTGTACAAGAATCTGATGAAATAACAGGAGCTATTTTACCAACGGATATTCCAAGCTTAATTATTTTTTCTATAGTCATGATATTAGTGATCGGAACATCTGAAGAGATATTATTCAGAGGATTTATGCAAAAAGGATTAGATCGAAGCTTAGGCAATAAATGGGGAATTATAGTAAGTGCTTTTATTTTTTCAATGATACATTTAATTAGCATCTTCTTTTTTTCTTTAGAATCACCTCTACTTTTCTTGATTTCTTTTTTATTATCCTTCTTACCGTATTTCGCAATATCATTGATGCTTGGTTGGCTTTTTTATTGGAGAAATGAAAATTTAATTGCAAACATGATCTGTCATGGATTTTATGATGCTATAACCATAATTTTAGCTTATCTTGTTTATGTAGTGTTTTAATAGAGCCTAGAAAATTATAGAAATATTTATCTTATGACAATATTAAAAAAATTAGAAGTTCTAGCTAAGGGAAAAACTGTAAATATCGGAATCGGTCTTGGAACATCTGAGTTTCATAATCGAAAAATCATGTCTGTAATATTGCAATTCTTACAGAAAAGCTTATCTAAAGTATATGTTTTTGGGAGTAAAGCTTCTTTAGATTTTGTACATGATCTCATTAATTCAAACTTTAAGTCAAGGATAATTTTCATCCAATCTGAAATTCCAGAAAAGGATATTTTCGAATATCTTACAAATAAGAGATTCAATAGTGTTATTCGAGGCTCATTAAGTTCAAATAAATTTTTAGACAATTTAAAAAAATCTCTCAAACCCAAAGTAATAAATAGAATCGCATTACTTGAAACTGTGGACGGTCATCAGTTCTTTTATGGACCAGTAGGTATTGATGAGTGTAATAATGTGGAAGACAAAATTGAATTTATAGAAAATGCGATAAAACAATTGCGCTTATTAAATATTGAACCAATTATTAGTGTCTTGAGTGGTGGACGAATTGGAGATATTGGAAGAAATACAGATGTTGACATTTCCATTCAAGATGCAGAAAAAACTGTTAAAGTAATAAAAAACCAATATCCAGGATTAGCAATAAATCATGATGAAATTTTAATTGAGAATGCTGTTAGAAATAAATCAAACTTAATAATAGCTCCTAATGGAATTTCAGGAAATCTAATCTATAGAACATTGGTTCACTTGGGTGGAGGGAAGGCGTATGGTGCTATCTATATGAACTTAGAAAAAAATATTATAGATACATCTAGAGTAGGTGAAATAAGTGAAATTCAAGGAGCTTTTATATTAACTCTCGCTTTATCAAAAGGGAATTAGAAAATTTAAATATTGAAATCTTCAATTAAGGTTGAAAAATCTTTTTCTTCATTAGTTGCTTTAATGTACGATAGTAAATCGTGTAATTCTTGAAGGTTCTTAATCCCTGGAATAGTGGTTGATACGCTCTTTTGAGATAAAACATAATTAATACATTTTGCTGGAGTCACATACTGAGGTATTTTTTTCTTTAAGCTTATTCCACCAGTTTGATATTTTGCTATTGTTACTGTTCGATTCTTTTGTAATAACTTACCCCCTGCAAAGGGTTTTATTGCTACTAAACCAATATTTTCTTTTTCACTTTCTTTTAAAAACGTATTTCTTTCTTCCAGAGAATTATTTATTACATTTATAGGGCTCATTATAGCATCAAAGTAGCCAGATTTTATTGCTTTCAAACCTACTGAAAAATCATGTGTGCTTAGAGCTATATATCGAACTTTTCCTTCTTTCTGTAGTTTAAGTGCTAAACCTAATAAACCTTTTGAAGATATAATTTCGTTATACTCTTTTTCTTTAACAAATTGTATATTAACAATATCAATACTTTCCTTACCTAATAGTTTTAGAGTATTTAGAAGAGCACTTTCGCAAGCTCTAATACTTCTTGATCTTTCTACTCTCCCTTCTATTTCTATAGTTCCTACATGACAAGTCAGGATTATATCTTCCTTGTAATCTTTAATTGCAGTGCTTACATTGTTGATATAATGAGACACGTTAAAGATTATATCAAAATAGTTAATTCCATTTTTTATTGCTTCTTGCATCACCGAAACAACGATTTGTTTGGGTTCGTAATATAAATACTCTGTTCCCAAACCTATTTCACTCACTTCAATTTGAGTACGCCCTAGTTTTCTATATTTCATATCAATTAATGGCACTTATTTTTTCATCATTTCAAATAAATTCACAGTAGTATCAATCAAATCTCTACTCGTCTTACCTTTTTTTATCATATCTTCGATCCATAACTCAACATCCTTTTCTTTTCCCTTAGCGATAGCTTGTAAATTTTTTACGTTTCTATTTTGATACCTTTTGCTGAGGAATCCGAAATATATAGGGGCAGGAGGACCAAATGAAGATTTTTGAGGGATTGGAACTGCTGTGCAAGTACCTTCATCCATATTGAAATTATCACATTTAGCGCAACTATTAACTTTTTTTTCTTGAGCACATTGTTTTATACTACATCCAACGTTTTTATCGCACCCAGGACAAGGTGGGAAGCTTCTTAATTCTTCAAGCATATTATTAAATATTGTTTTGTTCTCTTCGGTAAAGTTTGATTTCGGATTGCTCATAGAGATTATTCCACTAAACATGGGATCTTTTAGTACGTCTAACAAATAATTTGCATTATCTTGAAGCTTTGTTGTATTGCCATCACAGATATCACAACTCAATCCACATGTGGCTATTTTATATTTTTCAGTCATTTCACTCATCCTAATTTAAAATTATTTAATTATAATTCAGTATATATAATTCATTTCTTAAATATTTCTGACGTATTAAAAGATTAGGGGGTAAAGATCTTGAGATTTATTTCAAAAAATAACGAATAAAAGATAAAAAAATTAGTTAAGTTATTGCTCCTATAAAAGTCGCCAGTAATACGATTATCCCACCAATCAGAATCGCAAAAAATATTAGAGCTATCCCCAAAACACCAAGCATAACCGGAGTATAATGTAAAGGTCTAATCGCTAAAGCAATCACCAATATCGCAAAAATTATTCCAAGGATACCACTTAGTAGACCAGATCCATATTGCATTAAACCTGCTCCTACTAATTCTAAAAATGATTCGATTATAGCAACAATTCCTCCAATCAATGCAAAAACTCGCATTGTTTTATCAGTTTCTTGTATTTCGCTCATTCCATAATCACTCTATTATTATTATTTCTTTATAATTAAGAAAAAGATCAACAATATTTAAAAACTTATAAGAATTAGGAGATGTTTATTTTAATCAAATTAAATAATGATCATCAACACCACTAGTTTAATCAATTCAACTAACTTATAACCATGCACTCAACACAATTTCAAACACTTATTCGAATACTAAAATCAGGAGATATTTCTAATTTTGTAGAAAGAGTTGATCAATTTGTAAAAAACGGACCAACTAACCTTACCAATTCGGAAAATTACAATAAATTCAAAACAGGACTCGAAAAAGCTTATTATAGTGCAATATCAAAATGTTTGAAATCTATGAAAAATAACTTTATTAAGGGAAAAGAGGATTTTGGTCAACTTATTAACTATTCTGACAAATTAGGTATTTTTTTTGATGTCTCTAAAATTGATGTTGAGGGAATTATAAGTGAACTACATATAGATGGCCTTAATAAAGGACTCCGAGGTAGAATTGTTGAGCTTGTGAGGTTTTTTAATAAATATAACTTATTTGAGAGAAAATTTACCACAGATCAATTAAAAATAATACAAGATATAAAAAAAAGTGATAAAATCCTTGCTGTTAACTTAAAAGATTTATTTGGGACCGTTTCAGATTCATTAATCTTTTATGTCTGTAAGGTAATGTCTTATGACTATATTAAATGGATAAAGGAAAGGATGAATAATCCTCGTGGTTACCTAATGAATCCAAATTCTTTAAGAGATTGGACCGATGGATATGTAATATATGACTTAGTTGTTCGAAATTTAGGAAGTGTAGAAGAGTTCATAGAAAACGTTGAAGCTAAACAGAAATTAGGCAATTTAAATGAGGATATGATATTTTTAGAATTTAATCCACGTTATTTTTATAATCGTAATAGAAATAATATTTTACGAATATATCAGGAAAAACATCTTGTATATCCACAAAATATCATAAAAAATAAACAAAAGATACTGGATAAAGATAATTACAATTTCTATAGTCTATCAATGGTAGTTTTTGGGGGATTAGGTCCAGAGGGTTTTGGATTTACTTACTCTACACCTAAAGGAGAAGTAATTGAAATATGTTCGGATCAAAGAGAAACTGAAGCAATTGTTATAAAATTCAAGCAATACTTAATAAGAAAGTTTTTAGATAAACTTGAAAAAGAAATGATTAATTTAGGTATAAATCGCGACATTAGAAATAAAATAATCAAATACTTATCAGAAATTATAAATCCTAAAGATTATATTAATTATTATAACAAAAACTCGATATTAAGAAAAATTAGAGAGTTCTTATGTCAAATAGATGAACTCCGTCAATCTAAGATTGAGGTCATCATGGAAAAAGTTTCATTTGCAATTTCAATAATTCTAAAAAGGATTAAACTTAAAGACCAATTCATAACACGGATGGAATTAGTGGCTCAAGGAAAATTAAAATCTGAAGACGTGGCAAAACTCACGAGTCTAAGAGGAAAATCCCATTATGACGTCTTACGGGAAAGAATATTTCTCCAAAACAAACCTAAATGGTTTTTCATAAATTATCCCGAAGAAATTGCTGAGCTTGAAAGAGAATTTCAAAAAATTGCAGAGAATGTTTATGCAAGAGAAAGAGGATTAGATTTTGATTATTTGTAAAAATACGATTTTTTGAATTTAAATCCCTATTACCATGCTAATTATCACACCAAACAAATTTATAAGAACATATTAGTTTTCAGCTTTAATCAAATTAATTAAAAATTAACAAGAATTAAAATATATTAATCGTGAGTTTCAAGGCTATTTTGTATTTCTAATTTAGTTGATCATGCCAACAGAAAATTTTCAAATACTCCTTAAAAGAATAAGAACAGGAAACCTTTCAATGTTTGGGGGATATGTCTCTAAAATTAATATAGATCTTTTATCAGAGTTATCTGATTCATCAGACTATGAAAAGATCAAGGATAATAAAGAAAAATGTTTCTATCTAGCATTATCTTATTTACTATTTCAAATGGAATTTGAGTTATTTCATAAATTATTCAATTACTCTGATAAATTAGGTTTTTTTATTGAAGTTAAAAAAATTCCCTTTAGATTCAAAATTTTAGCATATTTACACCTAGAAGGAATGCAAAGAGGACTAACTGGTAGAATCTTTGAAATAATTAGACATTTCAATAAATACAATTTATTTGAGAAGGAATTTACTAAAGATCATACTGAAATTATCGAAGAAATCAAAAAAAAAGATAAACTTCTTATTGCTAATCTCAAAGATTTATTTGGAAGTGCTTCAGATTCTTTAATTTACTATGTTTGTAAAATAATGCCTTATGACTTATATTTAAGAAAAATTTATCCAGGAGGTTTAAATAGATGGTTGAATGAGTATTATTCAATTTATGGCTTAGTAGCGAGAAATTTGGGCTCAATAAGAAATTTTATAGATAAAATCGAAAAACATTACACACCTATTAAGAATTTTGACCAAACCAAGAAAGATATTTATATTAATTATGGAAAAATCTTCTATGAAAACGGTGTTTCTCAAGAAATCATTCATGATGTCTATCCTGAAAATGTTCTAAAATATAAGGATGACATTTTAAAAAAAAATAATTATAATTTCTATAGTTTATCAATGGTTCTTCGCGGGGGTTTAGGTCCAGAGGGTTTTGGATTTACTTATTCTACTCCAAGAGGAGAGGTAATAGAAATCTGTTCAGATCAACGCCAAAGTGATGCTATCATCATTAAGTTTAAAGAATATTTAAAAAACAAATTTTTAGACAAACTCGAAAAAGAAATGTTAGATTCTGAGATTGATATCGGGATTGTAGAAAAAATCATAACTTTCTTATTGGATATTCTCAAATCTGAAGCTTTGATCAGTTATTATAATAAAGAAAAAATACTGGAAAAAGTAAAGAATTTTTTATATCAATTTGAGGAATTTCAAGAACAGAAAGAAATTATAGTTGAAGAGGTTTTAAATAGGATTTCTGTTGCAGTTTCTATCATTCTTAGAAAAGTTAGATTAAAGGATCAGTTTATAACTAGAATGGACCTACTATCTCAAGGTAAAATAAAGTCTGAAGAAATCGCAAATCTAACGAAAAAATTCTATTATGACAAATATGATCGCCTAATCTGCTTTGCTTGTGGAATTCATTTTAATAAGGAAGCCGCTCATTGCCCTAATTGCAAAGCATTAATCGGAAAAACTCATTATGACCTCTTGCGAGAAAGGATGTTTTTCCAAAATGAAATAAAATGGTATACAAAAGACTATTCTGATAAAATCCCAGAACTTGAGGATGAATATTATCTTGAAGAAGAGAGAGACTTAATTCGGAGAAGAAGATTTTATTACGATTAGGCGAATACTCTATTTTCACTTTAAAGATAAGTGGGAGAGGAGGGATTTATTCCGATAAGGGGAATCCCCTTTTTCGATTGAACCCTCGACCACTCGGCTTCTGTAAGTTCTACAAAAGTAGAGATTGCCCCAGCCGAGTATCATACCAATCTAGACTACCCTCCCAAATAAAAAACTAATTTAGAAGTGCGAATTGATATTATAGATACTTATATAATAATTAATATAAAAAATAAAAAGTCCTATTTATTTTTACCTATGATTTCAAAAAAAGATTAGGAATTGAAGATTTTTCCTGTTTTGGCTTCTTCCTCTTCTCGTAGGGGCTGTTTCATTATTTTTCCTGTAGGTGTCTGCTGTAGAGTGTCTCTGAATTCCACATATTTTGGGATTTTGAAATCGGCTAAATTTTGTTTGCAGAAATCTATAATTTCTTCCTCAGTAACTGATTCCCCTTCCTTTAGCACAATGAACGCTTTGGGAAGCTCTCCATATATCTTATCACGTACTCCAATGACTGTCGCTAAGGATACAGCAGGATGAGAGTAAAGAACTTCTTCGATCTCACGAGGATAAATGTTTTCTCCGCCACGGATTATCATATCTTTTTTACGGTCTGTTATAAAGAAAAACCCATCATCATCCATATGTCCAATATCTCCTGTATGCAACCAGCCATTTTTAAGTGTTTCCGCGTTAGCATCTGGATTCTTAAAATATTCTTTCATAACATTATCTCCTTTAACAACAATTTCACCTTTAGTATTTGGAGGAAGATCATTTCCATTTTCATCAACAATTTTCATTTTATTACCTGGTAAAGGTATACCAATACTTCCAACCTTTCGTCTATCTTCTGTTTCTGTAGGCAATGGGTTAACTGAGGATGCACAGGTACCCTCTGTAAGACCATATCCCTCCACGATTTTACAATTGAAAGTTTCTTCAAATTCTTTAAATACTTCCACAGGTAAAGGTGCTGCTCCACAAATCACAAACTCCAGAGAAGAAAGATCTAAATTCTCATGTGGCATTCGAAGTAGAATAGAAAGTACTGTTGGAACAGCGCTAAAAGTTGTTGCTTTATACTTAGCTACAGTCTCCCAATGAGTTTGAGCTGAGAATCCTGGTGTTAAAATGCAACTAGCTCCTATTGAAAAAGGTGCCATCACTGTTACAATCTGAGCATTCACATGGAACAATGGCAAAATTAGTAAATAACGAAAATCCTCTCTTGCTTTTATAAATTCTTGTATCATCTCTGCGTTCCGACGTATATTAAAATGAGTCTGTAATACACCTTTAGGAAATCCTGTTGTACCTGATGTGTAAAGAATGGCTGCAACATCAGTCTTTTCTTTGATTTTAACTTTTGGTGGTGTCTCAGCTGAAGCTTTTTCCATCAACTCCCAGAAGTTAAGTGTATTTTCAGTCTGTTCTCCAATAACAATAACATGTTTCAAGTTTGGAAGATCTCCCTTTATTTCATTAACAACTTCTATTAATTGTGGTATAGTAACTAGAATTTTGGCTTCAGAATGATCTACAACAAATTTCACTTCTCGTGCTTTAAATAATGCATTTACTGGACCTGTAACTGCACCTATTTTTGGAATTCCTAAATATAAATACACATATTCAGGTATGTTTGGTAAATAAACACTAACTTTATCCCCTTTTCTAATTCCCAAATCATACAGGAAATTTGCAACCTTATTCGTAAGTTGATTAATTTCTTTGTAAGAAACCGTAAGATCTTCCCAGTACAAAAATATCCTATCATTATATTTTTCTGCTTGATGTTCTACTAATTCTCTTAGATTCATTTTGATTTCCTCATTTTTTTTACGATAAGAAATATCTCTCCTTATAATTTAAAGTTTGTTTCTAACGACTTCTATAATTTTAACTAATAATTTTTATATTGGTTAAAGAGTTTTTATTCTTATCATTTTTCTATAAAACTCAATCAATTACATTTTATGAGATCTCGAAAGCCTTTCTTGATATTTTGGCCTCAATATTTTGATGCAAAGAGAAGTCGTTCGAAAGGAAGACGTCTACCTATTAAATTTGCTATAGAAAGAGTTTCAATAAAAGATATTGCTAAAGCGGCCAGTAACCTGGGATATCACGCAGAAATTGAACAGTATTATAAATATTCTAGAACTTGGTGGGATGATCCTGGAAGAGTTGTAATAGATGCTAAAGGAAAGAAGAAATCTAAAGTAATGCTTGAAGTTGCAAAAGAAATTAAAAAAATCCAATCAAAAAAATAATCGATTACCTATGCACGAGTTTTCATTTGCTTATAATATTTTCAAAGTTGCTGAAGCAACTGCATTAAAATATAATGCTAAAAAAATAACAGAAGTTCTACTCGAAATTGGAGAATTAACTCTTATTGTGCCTGAACTACTCCAAAGATCTTTTGATATGGCTACACGGGGTTCAATCGCAGAGGGGGCAAAATTAACAATTACAATGACACCAGGGAAAATACAATGTAGAGATTGCAATAAAAACTCTGAGGTTACGTTAACCAAAGAAGCACAATTAACGGGATTACAATTATTTCAATGCTCAAATTGTGGAAGTAACAATACAGAAATTATTGAAGGAAAAAAAGCAAATGTAAAGAATATTAAAATTCAAGAATAATCTTTAATCTCTCAACTGGAAATTAACATTCCATTTAATGCTCCGTGCTGTCCAGGACGTGAGGTTATTTTTGCATTACCTAATTCTGTCTCAACGATTGCTCCTTTTGTTAAAATATGCCTTCTGTTCAAATCTTTAGAAGCTGCATTACTTTCAAATCTTAAAATCCTAACTTTTGATGTTCTGTTCGTATTCGGGTCTGTTACGTTAATAAACGTTGCAGAAAGTACTCTAAGCTTCATATTTCCGCCTAATACGCGCTGTTTTTTGACTCTATAGTCACCAATTTCTGCGTCTATTGTAGGGCGAGCCAATTCCCTTTTCCTTTTTTTTCTAAAATGCTTATATTTCTTTCCCGTATATTTTCGTTTACTCCTTGCGTGAGACCTTGCCATGAGATCATAACCAAAAAGATTATTGCTGAATATTATTGATAAAGAAGGATATCTTTAAAATTTTTTTAAAAATTGAATTAAATTATGTTTTATTAAGGAAAAATAAATATAGAAATAATATTTATTTAACATAATATATCAATCAATAGTTATTGATTATTGGGAAATTACCTTTATCTAAATGATGATGGAAAGAATGAATCAACGTATTTACGATGAGAAAGCACTTGAAAAAGCCCTTTTAACAGGAACAACAACCGTAGGGCTAATTGTAAAAGATGGTGTAATAATAGCTACCGATAGCCAAGCAACAGGAGGAACAGTTGTTGCTTCTAAACAAGCAAAGAAATTATTTGAGATAAACAAATTTACGGCAACTACTATAGCGGGAGGGGTAGCCGATTGTCAATATGTTGTAAGTCAGCTTCGTGCTTTGTCCCGCTTAAAAGAAGTCGAGGAGGAAGAAGTACCTGAACCAAAATATATTGCTAGCCTTTGCCGCAATATCCTCTTTTCTGGTCGCTCATTCTTTCTCTCGATGATGATCGTAGGCGGTTATTCAGAAGTAGAAAATACAGGAAAACTTTATGGAATTGATATGCTTGGAACCTTGTATGAAGAAGACAGCTTCATTTCTTTCGGTTCTGGTTCACCATTTTCCTTAGGTGTTTTGGAAGCAGATTGGAAACCAAATATGAGTAAAGCCGAAGGTGTAATTTTAATAAAAACGGCTATAACAAGTTCACGAGAAAGAGATGCTGGTTCTGGATTCAAATTGCAGATTTGTCAAATTGATAAAGATGGTTTCAAACAGCTTGAATAACTAGATGTATCTAATTAATCTTCATCTATATATAATTTGACTTGCATTAATTCATCATTAAAGTAAATAAAACAATTTATCTCTTCAGTATTCATATCCATTATCGTCCAAATTTGGTTCTTAAATGGATTTCTTTTACTGCCTATATTTCTATCAAGGTATTTCATGTTATCTATGTCAATTGAACTTGGATAGGCGGGAACTGGATGTGAATGAAAGATACTTATCATCCGTAAACGTTTATTGAAGACTGCATCTTGATGGATTTCATAATATTTTTCAGAGTCTTCAATTAGAGCAAATGACCCATATGATTCTATATTTGATTTCAAACAATAGAATTCTTTAGCATTATAATGAATTTGGTAATCCTCTTCATTAACTTCGATTCTCTTTATATCACCAAAAATAAGACCACAAGCTTCAATTGGAGAAGCTTCTTTATTACAAATTTTAAGTTTAGCAATAATCTGTTCGGGTAAAATTATGATTATATCTTTTTCAACTTTCATTGTCATTTTCATCAAATTAATTATATTAATGTTAAAGCAGCGTTTAAAGTTGCCAGTCTTGCTTTTTGAGGGCTGTCACCAGATCCAATTGCAATTACATCATTTTTTTTTAATTGAATACCTTCTTTTGATAATTCTGATTTAAAATAACTACAAAGAGCGTCATTGAGAATCATATCTTCACCTATATCCTCTTTCTGTTTTTTCGAAGGAAAAATTAAATCTTCACCATTATATGCAAGACATGTTGCTCCAGAACCGTCTACTTTTATTGCTGCATCTCTTTGGTTTACACCGTTAGCGATCTTATGAAAACCATCCCGAATAAGGCAAAAATATGTATAATTTCTTTCTATTTCTATGATAATTTCTTTAAGGAGTGAAGGTTCACACTTTTTAATGATTGGGATATAATCTTTGACTTTACTAAAATAATCTTCCCCCTTTTTCGTTAAAAAATGCCCCCTTCGCTTCATTTCTTTAGATACTGTTATAAACTTGATATCTTTATTTAATTTTCTAATTAAAGATTTAGCAGTTCCCTCACCAATCAACAATTCCTTTTGAAGTCGATACCTACCAATTCCATCCCTATTTTCAGCAAATATGAATAAAGCTAAAATGATATGAACTTTTTCAAAGGTTGGTCTTATAGTAGGTGAATCTAACAGGATATCTAATTCTTCAAACATCGCTAACTTCAATTATAAATAAAGAATGAAATTAAAAAAATTAATTTGAAAAAATTTTGTGCAAAATTTTATATTCACATTATCCTTATCTTCTAATTTAAATATAAATTTGAATATTATGCAGTTAAAAATGGCTAAAAAAAGCAGCACTCAAAAGAATATAAAAGGACTTGTAATTTTTAAACATAAAGAAAGTCCTAAGAAAATAAAAGCTGATAAATATTTAGTGGAACAAATAAATAAAGAAGACAAAATAAAAATCACGAGTAGTTTAACCGTTCAAGGAAGTAATTATAGATATTCTATTATAATTAATAATGAAAAATCCGAACCTATAACAGATATTAATGTTAAAATATTGTATCCAAGAGATTTAGAATTTGTGGGATCTTATCCCCTTAGCTTAATTGTGTCTCATCCATTTGAGAAAAATCATAAGAACAGTAGTATTTTAAATTTTAATCTTACAAGAATAAATGGAGAAAATTTGGAGGAATTACATTTTCATTTCAAACCATCTACTAAATTGAGTGTTGAGGAATTTATAACTTTCGGGAAATATATAAACAATAAAGGTAAAAGAAAAGAGATCAGGTCTCAATCTATAAAGATCAAAATTGAGGATCTAAAAATTACGCCCAAAATAATTTCTCATTCACAGATAAGAGAAATTTCACTAATTCACGGCATGAAAAGAACACTAATAAGCTTAGGAATAGGAACAAAAAAAAATTTGAATCTTAAGAAAATTATTGATCTTTTTGAAAGCTTAATCTTGTCGTATAACTTCCAATTTATCACTAAAGATAAAGAAAAAGGAATTCTATGGTTTTTTGGCTCTGAATCAAATTCTAATGATGATATTTTAGCTCTTAGTAAGATTGCTCCTAACATCATTGAAATAATAGCATATTCAATTAATCCCATAATACTGGCTCTCTTTCTTTCCTCTTTTATTAAGCAAGTCAAAGATCAACTAATAAAGAATAAGATTATAAAGTCAAATATGAAGATATTAAATTTAGAATGTGTGAATTGTGGTCTTAATCTACCATATTTTCCAAAATCCGGTGAATTTATTACCTGTATTAAATGTTCATATAAACAGCTTGTTTGGTAATTTTTTTATTAAAATTTCTTTGAATCAAAAAATTATGCAATAAAAAACATGTTTATAATTCTTTTCCATTGTTGATGACACCCATTTATAAAAATTTAAATCAATTTGTCGTATTAATATCTATAAAAAAATGGAAATTCAAATTATAGCTTCAATCATTTTTTATCAATAATGCCCGGAAAAAAACAGAAAAAAGACCCGAATCCGACACAGGATCTTGTAATTTTCAATAATAAAGCAGTCGGAAAAACCAAAAAAGCTCAAAAATTTACATTTGAGACGATTGATCAGGAAGACAAAATCAAAATTATAAACCATTTTTACCCCTATGGAGGACATTATGTGCTTTCAATCCAACTACTCAATGAAAGTTTAGCCCCAATCTCTGAGGTAAAAGTAAAACTTAGTTTTCCACTGTTTTTTACCATAACTCGAAGCTATCCTCCAACTATATATATACCTGAATCTATTGAAGAAGATCGCTTGTCAAAAATTAATATTGAATTTGATGAGTTGAATGAACGAAGTTCAAAACAAATTAATTTACATTTTACCCCAGTATCATTAGGTGAGGAAGGTGAAATAAGAACTATTCTTACCTATGTTAATAACAAAGACTATGTTAGAGCTATTAATTCTAATCCAATAAAATTATCCATGGATATTATAACTATTATACCTAAAATAATTCCAAGCTCTTACATCAGAGAATTTTCTCAAATTCCAGGTATGAAGAGAGCTATTAAAAGCTTAGGGGTTGGAATTTTAGGTTTAAGTGATCCTGACCTATATCTCAATATTTTAGAACAAGTTTTCTTAAGAAACCATCTACAACTAATCGCAAAGGATGCAAATAAGAGAATTCTATGGTATTTTGGGGCTGATTTAGAATCAAGAGACGATGTTCTAGTAATTGGCCAAATAGTATCAGAAAAAATTGAAATACTTGCTACCTCAAAAAACCATCATCTACTCATCTCACTTTTAACCTCACTTTCTAATGAGATAAAGGAGCACATTCTTATAAGAGAATTTGTTCCTTCTCCTGATTATATTTACGATTTAGAATGCAAGTATTGTGGTGCTATTCTCTCAAGATTCCCTAATAAAGGTGAAGAAATTTCGTGTAGTAAGTGTAGTTATGAACAAATAGTTTGGTAAGATTGGCATAAACTTTATATTGATTTAACCAATAATACATTTTTTTCTGTTTAATGAATTTTAAAAGTTAATGACTTATTGCAAAATTACCCATTAGCCTCAATCTATTACTAATTTTGCCTATTTATCAAAAAGACAGCCAATTTATTTAATTCTATGATCTCTTAATCGAAAGAAAAATCATAGATCTACCTTTTCAGAATTTGATCTAATTTTTCATTTTACGGAAAATTTCATCATACCACTTTATTTGGGCGAATCTAAGAATAAAATTTACTGAAAATATATTAAATTTTGACGAAAATGCTCTGTCTATTAAACTTGCACGAGATTGATCATCTATATAATTCTGAATTTTGTCGTCTAACTTTTTTTATTTTTTTCTCAATTAACTCAAGTACAATTCAAAATCTTTAAATATCTAAAAGATCAATATCTATATAATAAACTCTGTAAAAATAACAAAAATCAATAAAAATTATCAATAAAATATAAAAAAGTGGAGGAATATAAAATGTCTGAATATATTAGTTGGAGTCCTATTCGAAGATTAATGAAGCACAACGGGGCCATTATCGTTGCACGTGATGCTGTTGATGAACTTGTAGATTGGATGGGTCAATCTGCTGAGAAAATTACAAAAACTGCATTAACATTAACCAAACATGCTAAGAGAAAGAAAGTAACTCGGGACGACATCTTATTAGCAATTAAATACTTCTAAGTTTTTAGATCTATCTAATTACCTAGAGGGACGAGAAGCTTTCTTAATTTTATTTTAACTTATTTTTTTTCTTTTACTTTAAGTAAAATGCTTGATAATTTACGTTAAATTTTTTGATTAGAAACCCAGTTGTCTAATTTCACACCCTTTCTATGCAGCCTTAAATTAAGAGCGCCTATATGGAGCATCACATGTCGAAGGTTATAGAGTACTGAACTTAAAACACTATTTCCATGCCATTCAAAAATGGAAGGTTGAATCAATTCATCAGAAGTTAGATTGTCAAACCTGCTTTTTGCTTTTTCTTTAATCTCAGATAAGTATTCGAACAATTGTTCCTGTGTTAAAACTAATTCTGATGTATTACGTAAAGCATTAGGAATTTTCCTTCCGAATTTCCACTTGAAATTATTTCGTGCATCCTTAGAGTCTGAAAGATACCAATCTAAGTACCACATTGCATGATAAGCTACTTGCCAAAATGGGGGTCCGCCGATTCTATCATCCCATACTTCATCTGGGCAACTTTTCAAATTTTGCTCAAGCATACCGATAGCAGCACCATATTGCTCGTTTAGAGCATCCTTTATGATTTCCATAGCCATAATATATCATTTAATACTTCTTCTAATAAGAATTTTTTAAGAAAATAAAAAAAATAAGGTAAAAAAAAATTATACTTTTTGTCTTAAATATATTGCTTGTAATCTTAGGACTTGATAAACGTGACCAATTGTGTGATGTATAATGAATCCAAACCAATCTTCGTATGTCATTTCTCTACCAAAAGGGGATTTAAATTTATTTTGAAGATCTTCTTCTCTAAATTTAGTTCTCGCCTCCACATAGGCTTCAATGGCAGTATCAAACAAGGCTAATAATTGTTCGGGTAATGGTTCAGTGGATTCGGGATCTAACTTTATTGCGATCTCCTTATTATCAACATCAGGATCAACGGTTTTTCTCGATGCCCAATTAAGTAGGCTGATTGCATGTATATATAGATCGATAGCCGTTTGTTCTTTTTCAAATATTGGATTTCTCATTGATTCCTCGAAATGATTATCCTTTCTTTTTTCAAATAAACTCTTAACATAATCATATACGAATTTCAATGATTGGATACTTTCTGGCATAATATATTTTGTTTAATTTTGTTTAAAAATTTTTAGAAAAGTTTTTTAAAGATTCTATTGAGATCTTTTACAAGATTAAAGTATCGAGTATTAAATATACTAGAAAAAAGGCTAATACAATGGATAAATTCGAACTAATTAAAAAAGCTTTTAGATCAGAGCCAACCGAGAGAGTTCCCTATGCAATTTGGAAACATTTCCCAGAGTTTGATAAAACACCTGAAGGTCTTTTAAAAGCACAGATGGATTTTCAGAAAAAATTTGATTCCGATATTATGAAAATTTCTATCTCTGGTCGCGCTTTTGCTTCTGATTTTGGAGCAGAATTGGGAGGATATGATCCAGTATCAGGTTCTAGAATTTGTGTAAAATATCCAATAGAAGAAATAGATGATTGGGAGAAAGTTAAGAATATTGATGTAGAGAGTGGTGAATTCGGAAATCAAATTAAAGCAATGCAATTTCTCTACAATGAAGTTGAAGGAAAAGTACCAACTATGATGACTGTTTTTTCTCCTTTAATGGTTGCCTCTCAAATCGATCCCAATATAATAGTACATTTCAGAAAGGATCCTCAACTAATTAAAGAGCATTTTAAAATAATTATTTCATCTATGACAGATTTTACAAAAGCTTCTTTAGATGCAGGAGCTAATGGTATATTTTTAGCTACACAGCATTTTAATGAAAGACTAACTAATGAAGAGAGATTGGAATTAGCATTTAAACCAATGAAATCCCTAATAAAAAAAACCATTAAGAAGAATAATTTTTTAGTCCTTCATCTTCACGGTGATAATCCAGATTATAAATTAGCAACTAAACTCCCTATAAACGCAATTAATTGGCATGACCAGCAAACATCACCTAGTCTTTCTGAAGCAAGACAAATCTTTAAAAGAGGCCTTCTCGGCGGATTAAACGCAGAATCATGGAAAGATATATCTGATCCCACAGAAGTAGAATCAATGATATCATCCGTTTACACAAATTTCAAAGGTTCGGGGTTAATTATTGCACCTGGTTGTGTCATACCCCAATTTGTAAGTGATCAATTAATAGAGAATGTGGTTAAAACCATTAAAAATCTCTAGTAAACTTTTCAAAAAATAATTAGGTTGCCATTCATAATATCAATTATTCAAAAAACAGATGATTTTCACATGCAAAGGTATATTTCAGAGTATATCAATGATGACAATCAAGTTAAACCGAAATATTTGGGACCAAAATTTGATGCTCATGTACATTTAGGGAGTATAGACGGTATTGATAATTTGATTAAGTTTAGAGAAGAGTTTAACATCAAAAAGTCAGTTGGTATTATCTGGGGGGATAATAATGATGAATTTGAGACGAAATTCCCTGATAAGTTTGTGTTGGCAAAGTATTTTAGAAGCAGAGAGCTTTTTAAAGCAAATCCAAATCTTAAATTAACACTAGATTTAATTGAAAAAATTTATCAACAAGGTTTTCCTATAGTTAAATTTTGGTTTGGACCTAGAGTGAGAGACTTTGTAAGAGACCAATATAAAATGGATCCACCAAAAATTAAATTATCTGGTCCTTTGTTTAAATCTATATTTGCTAAAATAGAAGAATTAGGACTCATTTTATTAATTCATGTTAGTGATCCGGATCTATGGTACGAGAAAGTATATCAACCAGTTAGCCGATATGGCACTAAGAGAGAACATATAGACGATTTCGAGGAGATTTTATCAAGTTTTCCAAATTTAAAAGTACAGCAAGCGCATTTTGGAAGTCAACCTGAAGATCTAGATAATCTTGCAAGGTGGTTTGAGTCATATCCAAATTATTATATTGATTCATCTTCAGCAAGATGGATGGCACGTGAGCTTGGAAGATACCCAGAAAAAGCTAGGGAGTTTTTTATTAAATATTCAGATAGAATTCTATTTGGGACAGATATTGTGCAAGATAGAAACAAACCAATTTCCGATTATTATCGGACTCGTTATTTCACATTCCAAGCAATTTTAGAAACCCCTTGTCGGAATATTCCATTACCTTTTCCAGATCCAGAAAATAATAATAAAACAAATATAAATGGGTTGGATCTTCCTCTAGATGTCTTAAAAAAGGTATATTGGGAAAATGCGAATAAACTCTATAAACTTAAATGAGTTGAAAATTACAGGAATATTTCCTTTCCAGGAGGAAGCCAGTGTTTATAAATTCGAAAGTAATCATTAAAGAAATTAGATAACCCATTTTTTAAACATAAATCTACCCAATGAAAAACTATTTCTTGACCGTGTTTTTCCTTAGAGATTTTTCCAAACATATTGCTTAAATAACTTAAAATAATGTTTTTATCTTCTGGAGCTATATCAGTTGAGGGAGTTTCTACTAAAGTATTCTCGATTTGCTTCATATAAAAATGGAAATTATTCAAAATTTCTAAAATTTTTACCCTCTCCGGAATATATTCATTGGATTTATTAAGTAACTTATTAAACTTCCCAAGATTTTTCATAAGGCTTTTAATATTTTCTAAGAATTGTGGAACATTTAATTTAATGATATCTTGTTCTAATTTCCTAGTGATGAATGTATTCATTGTAATTTTATTATAAAAATAAATAACAGGGAGAGAGATATCCTTATCAAAACACTTAAGTAATGGGATTCCCATTGTATAATATCTAGTTTCGCCTGTACCCGCAATATGTATCGCTGGTCGGATGGTTTTTGAAACTAAGTATTGTCGGGATTCAACTCTTGGAGTCAGAAAAGAAACATGCTCAGAAAGATCAGGATTATTCTTTTCAAGACTAAAATCTAATAAATTCCCACAATGATTACACTTAGATTTTACATGGATTAGTGAAGTATAATCTTCGCAAGATAATTCCATCCTATTACAGGAACAATGTTCATTACTACATTCATAGAAAAAAGGGACAAAGTCATGTCTAATATCTCTAAGGGGAGGAAGAATATTACGTTCTGTGAATTGTTTGTGTAAATCTAAATAAGTTTCAACATATTTAGGTTGATTTTCTAATAATTTCTCGTAAAAAGGTGTTAATAGTTTCTTAAACTCTAAATTTGAAGCAGAAATGAATAGATATCCTTGATCAAAAATAATATTCGAAAAAGTTCCAATTATATTGATAAACCAATCTGTATAGTTCTCTGCATTATTGTGTGCGATTTTAATTAGCCGAAGTGCTTCTTCCAACCTTTCTTCTAATAGCTTCTTATGCCAATTATCAGCTATGCAGGAATTAATAGAATTGATATACTTTTTTCTAATCTCCTGAAATTGTTCTAAAAGATAAGACACAGATGGTAGTGGGAGATTTCTTATCCTCCTTCCAAGAAATTTGTTTTCTATTTCAGGATTTATTGAAATCGAGAAACCATTAGGAGAATCACTTTGTGAAAATTTAGTTTTAGTTAATTCAGAATGGACTTTATCATAATCAGCAACATAAAAAATTGGAATTATTGTTTTATCAAGATTTGCAAAAGTCGCCCCACATGCAATTTTATTAAAAAGAAACCGTTCTCCTCCTAAAAATTTCGGTTGATGCGAGACTTCTAAGCACATACTATCTTTATCAGTAAGAAAATTTTCTAAATGTCTCTTGGCTTTATCGGTCAGTAGATTATATTTCTTATTTGTGTTTTCAAATATTTTGCCTAATGTTCTTTTTATTTCAAGGGTAGAATTGTCTTTTTTCATTTCTCTGTTGTTCTTTTTGGCGAGGTAAACAGCATCACTCATAGATTGAGGAATAAGATCTTTCATGCCCTCAGAAATCCAAGATCTTTGTCTTTCTAAAGCATATAATAAGTAATATCTCAATGGATCTTCAAATCTGCTATCAGCCATATTAATTTACCTAAAGTCCAAAACTTCAAAATCCAACCTCAAAAATTCAGAACTAATGAATCCTTCTGCATATTTTACGCCAATTTGGTATCCTAAATACCCTGCACGTTCTCTAATATAATCAAAAATTCTTAGATGTTTTTTATTATCAATAAATTGTGATTTATAGACTTTAAGGGCATTTATTTTTTCTTCGATAGAATCTGAGATATCGACTAAAAAGTCCACTCTTCTATCCTTTTCCTTTAAATGTGAATGATCAAAATAAAAGACATACTTTGGGTAATGTTCTGAATATTTAGAATCTGTTTTTGTCAATTTTGCCTGGAATTTTGCTGCTTTTACAATCTGATGACAAGCAATATGGTCAGGGTGCCAGTCATCAGATGGATGGGTAATTAGGATTTTCGGTTTGTATCTTCGAATCACTTCAGAGACTTTTATTCTGTTTTCTATTGAATTTTCAATATACCTATTTGTAATGTCTAGAGTAATTCTCATATCAAGATTTAGAATCTTAGAAGCCGCTTTAGCCTCAGCAATCCTATTTTCAATAGTACCCAATGGGGTTGGTTCTCCATTAGATAAGTCTAAAATTCCAATTTTTTTTCCTTTTTTTTTATAATGAGCAATTGTTCCTCCACAGCCAATTTCTGCATCATCAGGATGCGCTCCGATAACTAAAATATCCAACTCTAAGTCCATTTTCATCTTCTATGTTTCTAGTTCGTTAATTTCTACAAATATAGAATCCTGTATTTTTTTAAAATTCTGTTTATTAATATCATCCACAGAATTGAAATAATTTGAAAAAATTGATTTAAAAACACCAATTTCTGTTTTTAAAGGAGTATTCATAAGCGATTCAATTAAATGAATATATTTTTCAATTCTTTCTTCTCCCTTTCTAAATAAAAAATTATCTTTAGCATCCTTTAAAACAGCGTCTCTATCTTTATATATTACTGGAACTCCTTTTTCTATGATATTGTAACCTTTTTTCAATGATTTAATCCAAATTTCGATAGGTATCTCATATCCGTTTACTTCTAGTGCCAAATCATTAATTGCTTTGCATTCATATGCCTTTAGTCCACAAAATGCATCCGTAATAGAAAATCCAATAGTATTAAGAATTCCTGTGATGATTGCATTTACAAGAAATCTATCTTTCCATGGCTTTTGCCAGAATAGGTCTGGATTTTTATACCTTGAACCAGAAATAATTTTTTCTGAAGGATTTTCAAGGATTTGTTCAATAAATTTGTACAAGCATTCTGGTTCATGCTGTCCATCCATATCAAATGAAATTATCCATGAGTATCCCCTTTCATTAGCGTATTTAAAACCATGTATAAGTGTATATCCATAACCTTTATTTTCTTTGAAATTGACAATGGATAATAAGGAATCTTTATTATTTTCCTCTAAAATCTGTTGTGTATTATCTGTAGAACCATCATTTATGATAAGGATTTCCAAATTAATTTCTTTTCTATTTTGTAAATTTTGCTTTACATGACGGAGATGTTCTATTATGTGTTCAATATTTTCCTCTTCATTAAAACATGGGATAAGCAAAAGAATGTCTATTTTTTCTTCAGAAATATTGAACACCCCATCATTTTTTATGAATCCTCATTGAAACAATGCATCTAAATTTATAGAATTGTTGATTATGGTTTATAAAAAATTAGTATTTTGCTATACTTATTTCTTAAAAGAATAATTAAATAATAAAGCTTTTTTAAGCAATTAGATACAAAGAGAATGAAGTGAAAAATGAAAATTATTATTATTTCTTTCTGATCTATATTAACTACATATTTTCATCTTAATAATTGGATTCAATTAGATTCTATTTAATATTATAATAATCCTACAGCGATATAGCTTTTAAAAATAAAGAATATAATTTTCTCTATAATATGCAAATGGACTCAAAGGAGTATTTTAATGGTCCTTATCTAAAAAATGATACAGTTCATTTTCGACATTATCAAAATAATATCGCAAACTGCTGTAAAAATAGAAATTCTTTAGTAGTCTTACCAACAGGTTTAGGAAAAACAATTATTGGCATTCTATTGGTAGCTCATTCGCTTAAAAAATATCCTAGAGCAAAAGTGATAATTCTTGCTCCAACTCGACCATTAGTTTTTCAGCATAAGACTTCTTGCGAGAAGTTTCTTAATATCGATCCTGAAGAAATTATCTCCTTTACAGGCAAAATATCTCCAGATAAAAGAATCCTTTTATTTAAGAACTCGAGAATCATTATATCTACACCTCAAGTAATAAATAATGACATTATAAGGGGACGCTATGACTTAAGGCATGTTTCATTAATTATTTTTGATGAAGCTCACAAAACAAAAGGAAATTATGCATATAATTTAATTTCAAGAGAATATATTGATACTTGTAATGATCCTCTCATCTTAGGATTAACAGCGTCTCCAGGAAAAGATTTTGAACGTATCCAGCTAATTTGTGATAATCTACAGATTGAAAATATTGTTTTTAGGAATTATGAAGATGAGGATGTAAAAGATTATATCTATGATATAGATACATACATAAATCTGGTAAGCTTACAAACAAAAATAGTAGAATTAAGCCAAGTATGGTATAATTTATTTAGTAAATTTTTAAGGTTCTTTATAGACCGAAAATTGATAAATCCTTACAAAAAATATTATTCTAAATTAGATTTTCTAAGAATTTCACATGATCTAACTCTTTCATTTAGATATGAAAAAGATTATATTACAGAGGAAGAGTATTTAGAATACTTGTTTTATCATGATCCAAAAATAATTGAAATAGTTAAAGAAAATGATATAGATGTAAATTCTGTTTATTCCTATTGCTCAAGTTGCATTTCATTACTTCATGCCAAAGATTTACTAGAAACACAAGAAATCTCTCTTTTCCTTTCTTTTATTGAGAAAATAAAATCTAGAGCGGAGCAAGGAATATTATCAGCAAAAAGGATTGTGGATTCAAAACATTTCAAGTTTGTCCTTTCTACAGTTGAAAAAGAAACCCTTTTAAATCTGGCTCATCCTAAAGTGAATAAGATTATTTCATTGATACATGAAGAAATAGAGGAATTTGATAACAAAAAGATTATTATATTCACGCAATTTCGAGAAATGGCTGAATTTTTAAAAGGAAAACTACAAAATGAATTTAGAAATCAATTATTGGTTGAAAAATTTATAGGTCAATCTTCAAAAATTGACGATCTTGGTTTTTCTCAGAAATATCAATCTGAAATCTTAGATAACTTTAGGGAAGACAAAATAAATGTGTTGATTGCAACCAGTGTCGCTGAAGAAGGAATAGATATTCCAAATGTAGATGCTATAATTTTCTATGAACCAGTTCCTTCAGAAATAAGATTAATTCAAAGACGAGGAAGAACAGGAAGATTTGCTCCAGGAAGATGTTATATATTAGTTACTGAAGGTACAGTTGATATTCCTTTCTATATTGTTGCTAGAAGAAAAGAAGGTACCATGAAAACGGTCTTAACTGATTATGAACAATTACAATTGACAAGTAAAATCGAGCGTGAATCGATTAAATTCTCTTTACCTGATGAAAAAAAAAGGTCTGATTTAGAAGTTATAGAAAACTTTAAAGAAAGAAGAGAAAGAGAAAAAATTTTTCTGGCAAATCGATCTATTGAGGAAATTCTTAGTCAATTAGATAAGTTTTCAAAGAGTAAGGATTATGAAAAAATAAAGGAATATGGTGTGACGTTCTATTCAGATTTAATTAAATTAGATCAAATAGGGATGAAAAATCGGATATTAAAGCTCAAAGGAAAAAAGAATTCACCTCAAGAAAAAGGAAAAAAATATCTTAACAAGAATGTAAAATCACTTATAAATTTAGTTAAAA
>JBHLNR010000187.1:0-6875 GCA_048941385.1 Promethearchaeota archaeon | reverse complement strand
ATTTCCAGAGATAATATTGATATTTTGCATCATTACTGAAAAAATGTCTAAAGAAGAAATCATTAACTCATATTTTAAAAAAGAACAGTTTAGTTCAAACATAAAAGAAAATCGCTTTCAAATTAAAGAAATTTCCGATCCAAATGAAATCTTTAATCAAATATCTCAAGTTTTTGAAGAGAAAGCAAATATCAAAAATTTTGGCAAAAATTTTATTATTAACTTCATATCAATCAAATCTCTTCTAGGTCTAAAAGAATTTACTGATGAGTGTCATGACTACTACGAACCAGAAACACATTCTCTAGCAATTAAGCAAAACGCTAATTCTAAACTACTAAGGAAATATATTAGAACTCTTGTTTTAGATATTAATTTTGAATCAAAAAGTTGGGTTAAAATCGAAAATAAGGATTTTGGTACTTTTTCTATCAATTTAAGAAATGGAAATGTGAATTATTATCCCATTATATGTGAGAGCTGTAAAGTAAGAAAATGTTCAAAGTTTGAGAATATTCCCTACTCATTATGTATTGAACCCGATGAGAGAAACGGATGGACAAATATAAAGGGCTTTACTCAAAATGAACTTCTCATTTTGACTAAGATCCTAGCTTTGAAAGAAGGGAATGAGTTGAATTTACCTAAATCCATACTCAATCAGATTAGAAAGCTTAATATATGCAAAAAATATAAAAGAAAATAAATATGACAGTTGATTTTCAAACTTTTAACTTAAAGTCCAAAGCTTTTTACGATGTTCTTAATATTACTGCTCAAGTTCAAGCTTCTCTCAAACAGAGTGGAATAAAAAATGGTATTGTAAACGTACATGTACCCGGATCAACAGGTGCCATATCGACTACTGAGTATGAACCGGGATTAGTAGATCATGATATCAAAGATATTTTAGAAAAATTAATTCCATACAAAAGAGATTATGTACATCATAAGACTTGGCATGATTACAATGGTGCTGGACACTTGAGAAGCTTTCTTATTAAAACATCACAAACATTTCCGTTTAAAAATCAGAAATTAATTTTAGGAACTTGGCAACAAATAATATTTATTGAATGTGATGAAAAACCCCGAACAAGAACCATTCAATGCACAATTATTGGCGAATAAAAACGTGGTACATTCCTTTAAAAAAATAAAATTGAATATATTATTTTTTCGATTGGGCTATTAATTCTTCCAATTCTGTAATTATAATTTGATACTTATCTCTCAGATGTATTCTATCGAATTTATTTTTAAGATCTATAACAGATTTATCAAATTGTTTCAATTGTTCAGTAAAAACAGGAATCTTTTTGTAAGATTCTTCATCCTTTTCTAGCATGCTTATTTGATATTCTAAATTTTCTAAAAAATGATTCTCAACCTCTGTCATTAATATCAACCTCATTAAATAATTAGTTCCTTTAGTAAAATCACAGTAATCCCTTTAAAAAATATAAATATCATTTATATGTCATCAGTTTTGCTTTAAAATTAAGGATCCTTACGTAGGCTTTCATAAAAATAAGAAAATACTAATATAAGAGTATTATTAAGGTGACATTTCGATATTATAACAAGCAATATAATAAATCATCAGATGAGAATTTCACATATTCTACATTTCAAGAAGTTTAAATTAGTGTAGACTATTATTTTATTTAACTGAAAAATCGTAAAAGTAAGAAATATCATGGAAAGTTTTTTAAAAATTGTGATTTCAGGATTAGATAATGCAGGAAAAACTTCAATTTTGACAGCTTTGGATAAAAAATATGATTTCCAAAAGGATATCGTCCAACTGAAGCCAACCATTAGAGTTGAATATCATAAGATGAATTTCCTTAAGAATAACTCAATCTTCTGGGATATGGGTGGTCAGAATCAATACAGGGAAGTATATATGCAATATCAAGATGTTTATTTCGATGCTACTGACCTACTAATATATGTGATTGATATCCAAGATCCTGAAAGATTCGAGAACTCACTTGAGTATTTAGATGCGATTTTATCATTTTTTACCGAAAGCAAAATGGATGTTCCCCTTATTATCACATTCCACAAATATGACCCTGATTTAAGAGGGGATGAAGAAATTTTACAGAATATTGATAAATTAAGAGCAGAATTACTGGAAAAATACTCAAATTTTAAAATCTTATTCCAACAAACCTCCATATTTGACATTATCTCTATTGTCCAGTTAGTCTCATATGGACTCTCCGTCTTTGATGATAAATTTTTTGAACTATCTGAATTATTAGAAAAATATATTAATATTTTCGGTAGTCAAGCTCTTCTTGTATTTGATCGCAATGGTATCATTGTTTCTGAATATTATAGCGATATAGAGCCAGAAGTTTATGTAGAATTATTAGAATCGATCAAAGAACACTTGTTTTTACTTAAAAGAATGGAAGAGGAATCTACTTATGAATATGATCATGATATTTCTTCTGTTGAACAGGTTCTCTTTTCTTATCTACACAGACTAAATTTAGGTACAGAAGTATTCTTCATTTCGGCTGTAACGAAAAAAGATCAAAAAGATAAGCTTTTGACCGATTTTCCAGAATATCTTGAAGACCTAACACAGATTTTACGGGAATTAATTTAATTATTCAATCTTTAAAAGAGTTCTAGCCTTATCTATAGATTTCTCCTTTTTTTTTCGATGGTTTTCAATGAATTTCAATACCTTTTCTACACATTCTTGCTTATGGTCACCACACATTAATTCTCCCTTCACACACATTTCAAAATCACTTGCTAACTTTTCATCATCTTCTTCAAAGTGATACATCAGAATTTTATAAATCATGCATTTTTGAGGTTCTCCACCCAGTTTACGTTGTTCTTTTAAATTTCTCCGTCCCCCAGTTAATGCACCCTTGACTTTTTTTTCGATCGATTCATATGGTTCATTAAATGTAAAATAACTATTCGGGTTTCTCTTTGCCATTTTATCCGAACCATCTATACCAGATAATAAATAATGGTACGTCGCACCTGGTAAGAAAAAATCCTTATAATTTCTTCGGGTTAAATCTCTTGTAAGACGTATGTGAGGGTCTTGATCTATACCTACAGGTACAACGGTTGGCTGTTGCCCATCTAGTATCTGAGGTAGAATTATATCACCAACTTGTATTAATGAAGCAAGGTATAATCCAAATGTTCGCTCTCCGTAAATTGCGTTTAGCATGTTTTGTGTGACTAATCTACTTACTTTGAAACATACATCTTTAACAATTGGTTCTGTAGATTGTCTCCAAATATAAGCCTTTTCTGGAGATGGATCCAAACCAAAAGCTAATATGTCAGCAACATTATCTATCATAGTCTCTTCTGCCTCTTCCCATGGTATAGCGTTGTCTTCCCATGACTCTACGTCTGCGATCCCATAGTAAACTTTTCCCCCCATCTTCTGAAATTCAACAATCTCTAGAGCAGTGGTGGATGTACCTAAATGATAAGGTCCAGAAGGCTTAATTCCGCTCATCACTGCCCAGGATTGGCCTTTTTCCATAGCCTTAATAACTAAATTCAAGTCACGATGCCCGAAGATAATTTTGCGCCTGATGAAGCGATTCTTTTCCATCTTTAGACGTAGTGAATCTGTAATTTCTTCAATCCCAAAATCAGCTATAAGTCTTTGGTAATCTTCCTCGAGGATCGTTGAAGCACCCCATGGGTCTATTTTATAATCTCCTGTCATGTGTATTTTCACTAGTATTTGTTTGATATATCTAATATTTGATATATAAAATATATACGTTATAATAAATTTTGATACCTATGAGGAAGTTTTCAAAAAAGGAAATAAAAGATATAATAGAACAATTAGACTTTTCGAAAATCCCAGGTAATTTAATACCTGTTGTAGTCCAAGATCACGTCACTAACGAAGTCTTAATGCTTGCATACGCTAATAAAGAAGCAATTGAAAGATCTTTAGAATCAGGATTAATGCATTACTATTCAAGATCAAGGCAAGAAATGTGGAAAAAAGGAGAAACGAGTGGTCATTTCCAGGAGATTGAAGAGGTATTTACTGATTGCGACAATGATACCGTTTTGATGTTTGTAAAACAAATTGGAGGTGCTTGCCATGAAGGATATTATTCTTGTTTTTATAAGCGTTTTAGAAATGGGAAATTAAATAAAATCAAACCACGAATTTTTGATCCAAATGAGATTTATGGCACTTAGATCTATATAATTTTCATTTATTAGTTGATATTTAGATAATTATTTAGGTTTTTTACAAAATCTTATATTTTTCTTTAGAGATTTAATAAAATTTTAAATATTATTCAAAATAAGATATATTGGTTTTAATTATAATTTATAATAATTCTTTTAAGGTTTAGACATTGAAGAAGGAGAAGACCCTCGACGACATTGATAAAAACATCATAAGAATTCTTCAAGATGATGCGCGCACCTCCTACAGAGAAATCCAAGACAGATTAGGAATATCAATTGGGACAATTCATAACAGGATTTCTAAATTAAGAGATAATGGTATTATCGAAGGCTATACACTTCGTCTCAATAACGTTAAACTTGGATATAAATTATCTTTTCTCATAAGAATTAATTGCGATGGAAAATTTACTGAAGAAATTCTCAACGACATCTCTAGAATTCCTGAGGTTTGCTCTGTTTTTCACACGACAGGAGAACAATCAGCAGCCCTTATCTGCCGTTTCAAAGATTCAGAAGATGTTCACAAATTCATAAGGGAGCTAAACGAAAAACAATATGTCACTCGTACTAATTCTAACATGATTTTGAAGGAGTACAAAAATTCGGCTTTTGTTGATATCGGAGACTTAAAAGAAACTTAAATCCTAATTTTTATTGAAAAAAGTAAACTTTTTTTATTTTTATATATATAGATCCCTAAATCATATAGAATTCAAAAAAACCTAAATAATTATACAGAAGTGTGAAAAATGTCCGTTCCTATAATTATATTAAAGGAAGGTACAGAAGAAGTACGTGAAAAAGAAGCGCGTAAACAGAACATTAATGCAATGGTTGCAATTGCAGAATCTGTACGATCTACACTCGGTCCAATGGGTATGTCTAAGATGCTTGTTGATTCTATGGGTGACGTGACTATCACGAATGATGGAGCTGAGATTCTTAAGAACCTTGACATTGAAAATATTTCAGCCAATATGATGGTAAATGTTGCTAAGTCTATTGATGATGATATTGGAGATGGAACTACATCAGCAGTTATTTTTTCTGCAGCTTTATTAAGTAATGCATTGGAATTAATGGATCAAGATATCCATCCAAAACCTATTACTCATGGATATAAACTAGCTGCTGACAAGGCACTAGAAATTCTCAAAGAAATTTCAGAGAAAATTTCAAAAGATGATGATGAGATCCTCAAGAATGCTGCTAAGACGGCCATGAATGCAAAAGATATTTCTCCATTGAAGGATTTTTTCTCAGATTTAGCATTAAAAGCAATAAAACAGATAGCAGATGATGAGGGAAATACATTTGGAAAAGTATCTAATGTTAAAATTGTAAAAGCTCCTGGAAAGTCTTTAAAAGATTCAGAACTTATTAATGGTGTTTATATTCAGAAAGAAAAAGTCAATATAATGATGCCGGATATGATAAAAGATGCAAAAATAGCAGTTGTGAGAAAAAAACTTGATGTAAAGAAGACAGAATTTGATGCTCAAGTTCGTATCTCGAGCCCAGCGGAAATCCAAAGGTTCCTTGACCAAGAAGAGAAAATTTTGCTTGATTATATGAAAATATTCAAAGATCTAGGAGTTAATATGGTGGTTAATAGTAGTGATATATCAGACAAATTTGGCGCTTTTCTAGCTAGAGAAGGTATTGCTGCTATTAAGAATGTTGGTGAAAGCGATTATAAATCAATCCTAAAGGCCATAGATGCTAAATTAGTTGATGACCTAAATTCCCTTTCAGAAAGTGATTTAGGATATGCTGAAAAAGTACTCTTTGAGAAAATAGGGGAGGACGACTATACTTTATTTTCAGGATGTAAAAATCCAAAAGCTGTTTCAATTTTATTAAAGGGTGGTCTCGATAAGATTCTAAGTACCGCTGAGGTTTCTTTGCATGACGTTCTTTCAGTTATAGCTAAAATATTAGATACAAATACTGTAGTAGCTGGGGGTGGTGCAATTTACATTGAACTTGCTAAGAGGATTAGGGAATATGCAAACGAGATTAGTGGAAAGGAGCAACTTGCTGTTTCTGCTTTCGCTTTAGCACTTGAAGACATCCCAAAAACTCTAATTAGAAATGCTGGATTGGAGGAAATTGAAAAACTTACAGAACTTAGAGCGGCACATAAAACAGAAGCAGATAAATGGATTGGTATTGACACCATAACAAATACAATTGAAGACAATTTCAAAAAAGGTATCGTTGAACCTGCTGAATTATTGGTACATATTATAAAATCTGGAAGTGAATTAGCAAATCTCATATTAAGGATTGACCGAATTATAAGCGCTAAGGGAAGTAGTGCAGGTCTTTAAAGAAATTTTTTTTATTTTTCTTTTTTTTTATTTTTTCTTTTCTGATTAAGAAATTAGATATGGTATTTCTTATTTACTAAGATCTTTCTGATTTTTCCAAATTCTAATTTAGGATTAGGTAAATTTAATATGAATACATAATTTTTTTATCCTACTTTAGATTCTAATAGATATTAATTCGCAAGAACAAGCATAACGGAAGGATAATGGAATTTATCGATCAAAATAACCTTGACAAATTAAAAGCGTTAAAAAATGAACATGTAATTAAAATCGTTGAAGAATTTGTAAGTTTATGTAAACCTTCAAAAGTTACAGTCA
>JBHLNR010000186.1:0-6910 GCA_048941385.1 Promethearchaeota archaeon | reverse complement strand
TTTCCAAACTTTTTAACCTCATGAATTTTTAATCTTAAAAGAAGCCCTTAACCTTTGTACTATCTCATTAACTGAAGTATCCTGTTCAGTTAAACGTAAGAATACATCCTCTAAGCTTGCTCCGACTTTATCAGCTTGCAGTCGCAATTCTTCAATTGTACCAATCCCAACCATCTTGCCTTTATTAATTATCCCTATTCGATCACATAATTCTTGTGCAATTTCCATAATATGTGTAGAAAAGAGAACAGTTCCTCCCCTCTGTGTATGAAGTTCTAAAATGGATTTAACAACTCTTACCGATTTCGCATCAAGACCTGCAATAGGCTCATCTAATATAAGCAGATCTGGTTCATGAAGTATAGCAGCAATAATCTGCAACTTTTGTTTATTCCCATGTGATAATGTAGCAATTAATTGATCATAATATTCAATAGCTTCCAGGCTCTCTAAATAATCTTTGGCAACCTCAGTAGTTTTAGTATCGTCTAAACCTCTAATTGATGCAATAAAATTAAAGAGATCCTTTGGTGTTAGAGATTTAAAAATTAATGGTTCTTCACTAACATACCCAATACGACGTTTAATCTCAACTTCGTTTCTTTCGGGATTTAGTCCAAATACTCTCATTTCACCTTCATTCGGTTCAAGTAATCCTAAAAGAAGTTTAATGGTCGTTGTTTTTCCTGCACCATTAGGACCTAATAATCCAAAAACCTCTCCTTGATGAACTCCAAACGAAATACCATCTACAGCTTTAACATCCCCAAAAAATTTCTTTAAACCTTCAACTCTAATTATTTCATTAAATGTCATAGTTATTCTTTAAAATGGTTATTTTCTATAAATTTTATCCCTAATAATAATATATTTATATATATATTTTCATATATTAGTGTATTTAAATGTTTTGAATAATACTAAAAGTAAGAATATTAGGATTCTATTCACATAATATTAATATTTCATTTGTATATACTGATATATATTATTAATAGAATTGGAGTTTTCATACCATCGTTGCTAAAATCTTATGATTCTGTTTTCTGATTTACAATTAATATAATCGAAATAATCACTATCATAATCCCTATTAAGTGATAAATTGTGAAGTTTATCCCTAAAATAAGACTGGAAAATATCGCTGATGTAATAGGTGTTGGAGCAAATATAGTACTCGCCTTAGAAACTTCTAAAGAAGAAAGAGTTTTGTACCAGCATATTAATCCGGAACCATACACAGTACCCATCGTTAGAAAAAAAAATACATTTTCTGGTTCAATAAATATTCTATAATCGATAGGATAAAAAACAAAATATGTAATGAGTAAAATTAAACCAGACAAAAAATTCCTAATAAAAACCATCTGGATGGGAGTAGCCTCTTTTTTATCCAAAATTGGTTTTGTTAATGTGTGCCCAAACATCCATAGAAAAGAAATTGCTAATAATATTACAACTCCAATTAGAATTGTAATATCGAATTCAATAAGAGAAAAAAATTGCGTAATTGCTATTGCTAAACCGAAGAACAATACAAATGAGAAAAACAATTGTAATTTTGTAATCTTCTCCTTTAGAATTATGTATCCTAAAATCATTCCGAAAAAGACTGTTGTTTTTTGGGTTAAAGAGCCATTAATTGGTCCTGCCATCTTATATCCGATGAAAAAGAAGATTTGATTGACCCCAAAGATAAAACCAACAAATAATAATAATGCTAAATTATTTTTCCAGCCTTGGAAAACAGATTTTATATTATTGTCATGAATAAGGTTGTCTTTTTTAATCTTTTTTAACTCAATTAGCATGAGAGGAAAAAAAATCATTGCCTCTACTAAGCACGTCATAGTAGCAGAGATATGTGCATCCGTAATTGGATCCAACATTTTGGGTCTTGAAACCGCAACAACAGATTGCAATCCTACAAAGATTACCCCTATGATTCCAAAAATAAGTCCTTTTTTAGAATAATTACCCAAGGTAAATATAAAAAAATTAGAGAGATTAAATATTTTTTTCATAGTATATATGAATATTCAAATATTACACTTACTTCTCATAAAACTTTTTTTATTAAGAAAATTTAACAATGAATTAATCAATGATATAGAAGGTGAGAATGAAAATTTCTGAAAACTATGCTATATTAACAAATAATCTTACGAAAAATTTCGGAAATGTTATAGCAGTTGATAAGTTAAATTTAAGAATCCCCTATGGTAAAACTTTTGGATTACTTGGTCCCAACGGAGCTGGAAAAACTACTACGGTTAGAATGCTTAATTCGATTATTTCACCAACTTCGGGAACCGCTAAAGTTGTAGGATATGATATTATCAATCAAAGTCAACAAGTTAAAATTAATTCTGGCTTTCTTCCTGAAACACCTGGTTTATATCAAAAACTAACAGCAAAGGAATTTTTGGAGTTTATAGGGGAGCTTTATTACCTTCCAAAAGAAGTAATCCTTAAGCGAATTGACGAATTGATTAATATTTTTGATTTAGAGGGGCGTGAGAATGATCTTTTAGAAGGATATAGTAGGGGAATGAAACAGAAAGTATGTTTATGCGCAGCATTAATTCAAGATCCGAAAATAATCTTTTTAGATGAACCGACCTCCAACTTGGATCCTGCAGCTGCGAGAATGGTTAAAGATTTAATTTCTGATCTCGCAAAAAAAGCAGATAAAACAATTTTTATATGTACTCATCTTCTTGATGCTGCAGAAGAACTATGTGATTTAATAGGAATAATCGATAAAGGGGTATTAAAGGTAGAAGGAACTCCAAAAGAAATAATTAACTCAACTGAAACAAATGATTTAGAAGCTGCCTATCTCAAAATAATGGGTGCTAAACGAATTGAGGATTTATTGGTTTGGAGAGAAGGACAACCAAAAATCCCTGAACAAGATAAGAAACGAAAAAAAAAGAAATAAAGATGATAAATTTAGAATGGCTCTCTGGAAAGCAATAGCTAAAAATGAGATTAGATTAAGAACAAGCCTATTTCGCAAAAATAGGGCATTATTTCTAATTATAATATATAGTTTTCTAATAATATGGGCATTTCTACTTTGCCCAGTTATTTTTGATCTATTTATGCCGACTTTAGCAGACGTAGTGGGTCCGGAAATCCTAATGGCTGTTTCTCTTTTAATTGAATTTGGCATGATGGGTTTCTTTCTTCTGATTTTAATTTATCCGCTAAATACTGTATATAGAAAAACTGAAATTGGTTTTAAAGAAATATTATTAGCTTCTCCAGCTACTTCTGGGGATATATTTCTAGGAGAATTCTTTGGTAAATTCCCGATTTACACAGCTACTATTCTAATTGGAACTCCTCTTATAATTGGAATGTTAAATCCAATCATTAACCTTAATATGATCCAATATCTCATTATATACGTATGTGTTTTTGGAATGGTACTTTTTGCAGCTTTATTAGGATCAATTATCTCATCTTGGCTTGAACATAGAATAGCAAAAAGTGAACGGGCACGAGATTTAGGTAAAGTGATAATGTTCCTTCTTTCTATAGGAATAGTGGTAATAATATATTCTCTGCAATTTTTGTTTGATTATCTTATAAACAACCCCGAACTGAGAAATTGGGTTAGTTTTTATCCTTCTATATGGTTTTCGAATATTATATTATATTTTATTCAACCAAGTTTGATAAGTAGCTATTTTTTAAATATTTGGTCTAGTGGTTTAATCGTAGTAATTCTTCCTATCCTTACTCTCTATATTTCATATAAAAAAGCTGAAAAATTTTTCACAGTTGAGGGAGGTATTGAAAAAATTTCAGTTTTAATTGAAGAAGAGAATAAATTTTACCTAATGATCAGAAAAATCACTGGTCGCAAGTGGGAAGGACTAATACTTACTCAACTAAAGGAGTTTTTAAGGAAAAGGGAAACGATTATGAAAATTGTCTACGTATGTGGTATCGTCGGTGTATTGGGAGTAATTTTCCCCATTACTATGGGTACTGAAATATCAATAATACAATCAATGATACTTGTAATGCTTATTGTCATGGGAGGTATGATGTATGGGCTACTTTTTGGGAGCTATATTTTTGTAGGAACTAAAGATTTAATTTGGGTGTATAAACGGAGCCCAAGGAATATTCGAGCCTTAGTTTATTCTTATATATTGGCTATGTTGTTACTTAATATTATTATGACCTTAGGCTTAACTTGTTTTTTTACAATCTTCTTTCAATTTGACATTTTTAATATTTTCTTTTTCTTTACATTCTATTTAATCTATAATCAATTAGTTATCTTTCAAGCAATTGGTATTCAGTGTTTTAGTCCTTCTTTTGAAGAAAAAGGTCGTGCAATGACGACAAACAATTTAATTCTCATGGTTTTACAAATGATTCCATTTCAATTTATTTTTACAGCTCTTCTAATCTTCTTTAGTCCACCAACGTCCCCAAATGCTGCAAAATTCTATTTTTTAAGTCCAATGGTTCTAATTTCGCTTCTAACTGCTCTTCCTTTATTATTTTTTGGCATTAAGCATCTAAGTAATATTGAATAATCAAGAAAGTAGAAGAAAAATAGTAAATTTCCTATAGAGTATCACTTAGTATAACTTCCGAATTGAGGAATCTTCTTTAACTGATCTGAATTGAATATAGGTCCATCATTGCAGACAGACATATCATTGTTTTCGCCAATACAGCAGGACCCACATATTCCAACTCCACATTTCATTTTTCTTTCAAGAGATGCTTGGATTTTTATATTTTTTGACTCAGCAAGAGTTAATACCTTTTTCATCATTACTTCGGGACCACATGTAAGAATCAAATCGATGTTATTATTACTGAGAAGATCCTCAATTGTGTCTGTAACATAACATTTTTTTCCAAATGAGCCATCATCAGTGGAACACATTGTATTTGGGATAAGATCTATTAATCTATCAGCAAATATTAATGACGCTTTGTCTTTAGCACCTATTGTAACATATAAGTTCTTTTGATTTTGCTTTAACGGTTCAATCAATGAAGTTAATGCAGCAATTCCCATTCCTCCTCCAACAATTAGAATATTAGATGCATCCTCATAATTCCAAGTGTTCCCAAAAGGCCCTCTGATGCCAATTTTCTCACCTACATTAAGTTCGAATAATTTGGTAGTACCATCCCCAATTCTTTGGACAGTGATTTCAATTAGATTCCCCTTGACTTTTGAAATAGACATAGGTAAAAAATCTGTATCGGGGAGCCATAATATCACAAACATTCCTGGTCGATATGATTGTGCAATCCTTTCACTCCTGATTATAAAGCTTTTAATTTCTTGTGAATGTTCTATTATTGACTCAATTTTTACTATATCTGTTTTATGTCTTGTAATATCTAGTACCAATTCTTCACTTTCATTCAAAAGATTTTTAGTCTCAAGAAAACCTTTTTCAGTACATATATCAACAATTTTCTTTCCTCTTTTAGTTCTAATAATCAGAGTTTTCCATTCATTCTCACTTCCGATATTTCCAACTGATATATCAGCAAATTCTGCAGTATAATCTGAGCATGAAAAACAAGCATTTCGAATTGATTTATCATAAATATAATTTAATGGTATTTCTTTAACACCAGAGTTTGTAAATATTTTTAATTTAAATTCGCTTTTATTTGAGTCAAATTTAACAATTTCATTAGGATTTACACTATAATCCTTAAAACATTGATTCAATAATTGATTATAATAGGTCCCAAAACAAAACGTACCTATTGCCAGTGAAACTAAATCATATGCCTCAAAATCAAAAATAGGATGATTCTGGAGTTTTCTCAATGCTTGAATCTGGCATGGGGTGCCCACAACGGCAGTACTTGTATATTCTCTATTAATTGCTTCTCCTATTAATGATAATGTTGGGCTTTGACTTGGTTTATATCCTACTCCACAAAATAATTCTTTTTGATTTGATGCCATTATAGGATGTGGTACAAAATTTTCATCTTTATCTGTAATTATGGCACAATCAATTAATCCCTCTTCCATTGCCGTATATAATAATGCAGTAATTGGTCCTGCTTCAATAGGAAGTTGCTCTTTTGCCTTATCAGTTAATCTTACAGATATAATTTCTAGGTAATGCCCCAATATTTTCTCATGCTCCTTCCCAAAAACCCATTTATCTAGTAGATCTACAGGGATTTGATCGATTCCTGTTTTTGGGCAAAGATTATAACATAATCCAAATCCATCTCTACATGTATTACTATCTTTGCAGGAACCATCCTCTATTGGAATTTCTTTTGACTTATCAAATTTGATATTAGCACAAAAAGCAGCACATGCTCCGCAATATACACATTTCCCTGTTCTAATTATTTCTGATTCTAATTCTTCCCAACCTTTTTTGACTTTATGAATATACATAATTTCAATTACCCCCATTTAGCTTTTTTAAGAAATCCTGTGCTTCTTTTTTTCCAAGTTCAAAGGCTTCCATATTTTTTTCGAGTGTGGAGCTAGGCACAAATTTTTTCAGAGTTTCAATTGCAGATTCTTCTGATATTATTCCTGAAAGAATGGTGAACGCTCCAAATAAAATTGAGTTTCCAAACACAATATTTCCAAAATTTTCAACGGCTAATTTCTGAACAGGGATACTCAGGGATTTTTTTATCTGTTGAGCTATTTTAAATTCCTGGATCGTAGATGGATCCCAGATAAGATATCCTGTATTCTCCTCAGCTTTAAATTGATCAGGATCAACTCGTGCTGCTGATTCTCCAGAAAGTACAATTAAAAAATCATATGGTTTTAGAGCTTGAGGATAATCAATAGTTTTTATATCTTTATCCAACTCCACAACCACTTCTGCCCAACACGCACCACCCCGAGCAGAAGCGCTATATGCTTCCG
>JBHLNR010000028.1:0-30164 GCA_048941385.1 Promethearchaeota archaeon | reverse complement strand
AAATTTGGGATTAAATGTAAGTTTAGCAGTTTTAATCCCCTTTTTTATCCTCATTATTTCTTATAAAAAAGCAGGAAATTTTTATACTTTAGAAAGGACGATTGATAAAAAGTCAAAAAGAATCCATCAAGACCATATTTTTTATCGATTTATTGGAAAATTAACCCCCCTCAAGTGGAAAGGATTAATAATTACCCATTTTAAGGAATTTTTAAGAAAAAGAGAAAATTATGCTAAATTAATTTATTGTACTGTTTTTATTGGTTTTATTGGGTTCTTCTTATCTTTATCATTAAAGGATTCAACTATTCTCTTAGAAGATAATCCATTAAACGTACCATTATTATTTGAAATATTCCACCATCGTTTTTTGCTGGTTTTAATCATTGGATGGATTGGAAGTTTAATTTTTAGTATTCTAATTGGAATCTCTGTTCTTATTAAATCAAAAGAATTGCTGTTTTTATATAAAAAATCTCCCCGAGGACTAAATTCTCTGCTATTTTCTTATTTGTATGTTATTTTTGATATTCTTTTCTTTTTAGATATAATTTTGACAATATATTTTGCCATTCTTTTTCAGTTAAACTTTTTACAGATTTTTATGTTCTTTTTTATGTTTATGTTAAATAGTATAGTAATTCTCTTAGAAGCATTAGCAATTCAGTGTATTAAGCCTTTATTTGAAGAAAGAGGTAAAGATGTTTTTTTTAATATCTACCTTCTTATTATTTTTCAAATTACATCTTTATTAATTACTCTATTTCTTGTTATGCCATTTTATTCTCCTCTACTTAATGTTTCAATTGGAATTATTGTTATTTTGTTAATTAACCTTATTGTATCTGGAATAATTTCTGCATTGGCTTTATATCTAGGTATTCTTAAACTAAACAAGATTGAATAATAAATTCTAATATCTATTGAAATACGAGGATCTTCTAATTATCTTCATTAAAAAGTACAAAAACAGAGGTATAAAAATTAAGACTAATCCTAATGGATTTAAAAAGATAAATTGAAACGTTGAGATAATAATTCTTAGAGGATTTTCTGCAAATAACAAGATTAAAAAATATAAAAATGCTGCAATTCCAAAGATAAGGAAAAAGAAATCTGCTTTAATTACCCATAATAAAATTAAAATAAAAAAAATAAACAGAATTGAATCGTATAATTCCATTTTAAAATCTGAGTTGTTTTAATAAAATAAAAAAAAAAGGTATTAAAAATATTATTTTTTTCTCTTTACATAGTAAATTATTCCCGCTGTGCTTAAACCGACTATTCCAATAAGGATTAGAACATCAAATCCTGGAATTTCTTCACTTGAGGGTGCATTTATAGTTATTACATTTGTTCCACCATATTTCATAGCACCTTGACCAAATACTCCTTTACTATTCCATTGAGCCGTAACTTCCATTTCCTGCATAAGACTCCCATTAATCATTTGAGAAGGTATTGTTACTTTAAATCCATTTCCATTTTGTTCAATTGTTTCTCCTGTACTTCCTCCAGTGAGCATATCCACTAAATCATTAAGCCCATTTGCTGCTTCTGTCCAATTCAAATTATGTGGGACAATCATGAAAGGAAATGCGAAACCATAAGGTGTTGATTCCGTCTCTAGTGCATTCATAGTATCATTAAAATAGTTAGATGTCGCATTGCTCAAAACGAAAACTGGTAAATATTCTCCAGGGGGCATAGGTGATTGCCACCCATATCCAGGAACATTCATATAGATTGAAATGTTGATTATAACATAATCATAAACAACACCAGAAATTTCATCACTTATGTATTCTATTACTCCCTTCATTTGAATTGAGGGCATTGTTTCAAACATAGAGATGTCTGGTGGTACAGTCTCCCCCATATCTGTTATCATTGCAGCATAACCATCAACATTAACTCCTAAAGTCCATATGTATTCTTCACCAACCTGAACACCAATATAATCTGGAGGTGCAGCAGTGGAATAATTACTTAGAGGAATAAATAAAAACATTCCTAATACTGAGATTAACAAAATTCTGCTTTTTTTCATATATTCTTACCACTTTTTTAGATTAAGATTTTAATATAATAACCAAATTTCATATATTTAAATATATCATATAACCCCATTTTTCAATATCAAATTTATAAACTCAACAAAATCTTTAATTAAATAAATTCTAATCATAGATAGGCTCTAATAATCTATATAATGAGATATAAATAAGTCTTATAAACGCATTTCTCTTAATTATTATTAATGAATCCTATAAAATATGAATCCCGGCTTATAGCTGGAGAAATTCTCGCAGATTTCATAAAAGCTAATGATTATACAATTTACGATAAACTAAAGCAAGACTTTGAAAATTTTTTTTGTTATGCGATCCCTAATGGAGGAGTACCAGTTGTGGAGGGTTTTTGTTCGCAATTTAAGGTAAACTATGATCTTCTAATAGTAAGAAAATTGAAAATTCCATATAATACAGAAGCAGGTTTTGGAGCAGTGACTACTGATGGAACAGTTTTTTTTAATCAGGTGTTGTTAAATCAATTAAATTTAACTAAAGAGCAAATTAATAATTCAATTTCTATAACTAAAGATGAAATTAGGCAAAGAATAGAGTTTTATGGTAAAGATTTAAATTTAATAGAGTTGCAGAAGAAAATCATTCAAAATAAGAATATTTTCTTAATTGATGATGGATTAGCTTCAGGTTTTACAATGTTAGCAGGGATAAATATGATAAAAAAATATAAACCAAAAAGCATTAGTATTGTTGTACCTACAGCTCCTCTAAGGACCGTAGAATTAATAGAAAAAGAAGTAGATCATATTTATTGTCCAAACATAAGAAATGTAAGGTGGTTTGCGGTCGCAGATTCATATAAACATTGGTATGACGTACCAGATGGAGAAGTATTAGAAATAATAAACAATTCAAAATGCTATATATTAAATAAATAGAGTCCATAAGATATTTATTAAATGAAAAAAATAGTTCAATTTATAAAAACGAATAAGAGACTTGTTTTTGCATATTCAATATCAATATCGATTCAAATTATATTTATTATTGGATTTATTGTCTATAATTTGACATCTCAAATCCCCCAGAATTCCTTAGTATATGAGTTTTTTAGAGTTTCATTAGAGCCCTACCAAGATTACCAAATTTGGTATAAATCCTTTGTTGATAATTTTGTCTATAAAGATTGGGTTCCTTATTCTTTTTCCTTTCCTGATATTGAATTATATACTGACTGGTTTTCTTATTTATGGGATTTATTTGTAGATATTAGATATTATTATTATATTTATCCCCCATTTTTTCTCTATATTTTAAGTTTGCCAGGAATATTTCACTTAAATCTTATTTTTATTCCTTTACTTGCTGCAACTAATTTATTACCTATTGTATTATATAAATTTCTTTCAAATTCATTTAATAAAAAAATTGCAGAATGGGGGTTTTTAGCTGCGTCTCTCTGCCCAATATTGATATTTTATAATGGAGGGTTGCTTTTAAACACTTCACTAGTGAGTCTATTTTTTATTATAACTCTATATCTGATTTCTACTCAGAAATTTAAAGCTGCTTGTATATTTTTATCCATTTCATTCCTATTTAAACAAATTATTCTTTTCTTTATTTTACCTGCTCTTACTTATATGATCCTCCAATCATGTAAAAGAGAAGAAAATAAATTTGTTTTTAAATATTTTAAGAAATTGTTATTATACTCTTCAATAATCATTGGAACTGTATTCTTAGGTTCATTACCGTGGATTTTTATTAATCCATATAGATATTTTAATTCAATATTCCTTACACAGAGTATTAGGTTCAATCCTGTGTTTATAGCCCCACATCATAACACTCCTGTCCATTGGTATAGTTTCCTTATAGTTATAGATTCTCCTTACTGGTTTCTTTATATTGTTGGTTTTTTAACTTTTACATCCATCGGAATTTTAATAACAGAAATTTTAGTTGTAGTGCTGATGTATTATTGGTATTCTAATGATAAACTAAATTGGGTAAAATTTTTGGATATCATAGTTTACGTCGCTGTTTTATCACACTTATTATTTCCAAGGGGCGTCTATAAGTATTATTTTACCTTTCATGTACCTCTCATTATTCTATGGTTAGCTTATCACTATTATGAGGCTTTAACAACAAACAGCAATAAAAATCTAAGATTATTAGGCTATTTTGTAATAATATCATTAGCTATTATTCTAATCCCACGATTTTACTACCTATTATTAATTTGGACTGTTTTAATTTTAATTATTAGAAAATCATTAAATGAACAAAAAAAGATCGAAACTTGAAATTAAAGAAAAGTAAAAAAAAAGAATTAATTACGCGCTAATCAAACGGAACAATATTGAAGCATGAGGAATGAAGAATTCATCCTTACGCTTTATAACAACAGTATGAAAATATTCTGCAAGTCCAAGGAACCCGCGAATTACTGACTCATCTTCCTCAAACTTGAAAATTACTGCTGCAACGGCAGCTCCCGTACTAAACTTTACTGTATCATAAACCCGTTCATCTATCAAGGGGATTTTTAACTCGTTGACAATCTCATAAACCCTTTTTATGAAAAGTTCTCTTTTAGGCATATTAATCAACTTTTTTACGGTAATTCAATTCAGAAGAATTTTTTAAAGGATTGAATTTAATAATAATTTTTATGATATATAATATTATTAGTTTTTTTAATAATTAACGTTTTTTTGGAATTATAGAATGTTATAGATTTAAGATTCATTCAAGGATGGAATAAAATTATATATACATATTAATATAATTTAAGTATAAAAGTTATTACTAGTAATAAAAAAATTAATCAAATTTTCAATAATATCAGAGGAATTGAGTAGAACGTGGTTTCAAAAGAGCAAAAAAAGATCGAACGCGTCATAAATTTTATGAAAAAGGGATTAACTTCTTTAGCTGATGATCTCGAAGAAACTGTTAAAGGTATTAATGATTTCATTAAATCTTTAGCTAAAGCTCAGAAAGATTTGAAGGAAGTTACTGTAGGTGAAGAGGTTCAAACTGTCAGTACCTCCTCGAAAAAGATTGTAGCATCCTCATCTGGCCAAGCTAAAACAGCAGCAGCTAGTACATTATTCAGTTTGTTGAGTGGGAGTGGTGGAGCCCCTGCATCAGCAACTCCCGCAGCTTCCGCAGCTCCAGTAATGACTGCAGCCCCTACACCACCGAGTGGAGGACCACCAAAAGCACCACCAAGCGGAGGACCGCCTAAAGCTCCTCCTGGTGGAGGACCACCTAAGGCACCACCCTCTGGAGGGGGACCACCTAAAAGACCAAACTTACCACCTGCACCAAAGTTACCACCTGCAGCCCCTTCAAGCGGGGGAGGACCGCCATCTGCACCTCCAAGTGGTGGGCCACCAGCAGCACCTGCATTTGCTAAAAGACCTGCCGCTCCTAGTGCACCTCCAAGTGCTGGATCTCCTAGGCCTCCAGGCGCCCCTGGAGCAGCACCCGCTGCTGCAGCACAGGCTGGTGGTGGTTTAAGTTCACTACGAGATGAGATGCTTGATGAACTCAATAGATTGAAGAAAATTATGAGAGGAGAATGACCAATTCTCTAATCGATATAAATCGCAATATGGAATATAGATTAGAAAGTACAGTGCTCCGCTCAACAGAAACACTTTTTAGTTTTTCTTTTTATAACTTCAGGGATAGCTAAGAGATAAATCTTGAGTTATAGATTTTATTAAAACCACCCCGGAGCATTAAATTCATCTGAATCATAGTAAATAATGCTAGTTGTTATATCAGTAGAAACCATATAACTTTTTGCCCAAAAACCTCGCTTAATAATATCAAAATTATGAGATTCGATATTATCTTTTTCAAGCCATATTGAGAGAATCCCTCTCCACTCTTCATCAGTCAAGCGATAAGAATCTAAAGTAGGAAATTCATAGTAAGAAAATACAGGTCCAACCATGGGTATTTCAGTTCCATCCCAACTAGGGACATAAGCAATAATATGCTCTAAAAGACCAGTAGAGATATGCAGTACTTTTCCACTATTTGGATCTGTATGAATATCTGCTATTAACGTTGCTCGAGAGTTAGGAGAATTACTTACAAATGAATAATGATAATCTAAACCATTAAGCAAATAAGGAAGCCAACCTTTTACTTCAGTAGGACCACAATAATAGGGTTCTTGTTCATGATATATCGAAATAATAAATGTCTTATCTTCTATAGTTAATGGTTGATTAAGTAATTCTTTTTGTGCAATTATTTCTAAACGTTGGCAGATACAAGTAAAAGTGTCTAAAAAGCGTAGAAAATTGAAGTATCCTGATATAAAATCATATCCAATATTTTTTAGAGATTCAAATGAAATTTTATAAAGTTGACTTAGTTGTCCTATTTTATTATAAAATTCTGGATAAGGTTCAACAAAAGCAGTAGGAGTTGAACATGTTCTCCCTCCAGAAGATTGTTTAGTAAATAAAATTGTATCATGTCTAAGTTGAGCCCATGATCCCATGATGGTTGTAAGTTTTTCGTCTAACCACATAGATGAATTCATGAATTCGGGGATTTTATAATTTTCATCACTACCTGGATTTTCAACAGCAATAGATTTCAGCATTTTTATCCAATTCCATTGTAAAGATTGCTTTTTTTCATCAGAATACGAATTAACTCCCTCCTTAACTGATTCGAGAGTATTTTGATAATTTGGGAAAACGGCAAATTCATCAAAAAATTCATCTTGTAATAATTCTAAGGAACGATTTGATTCTAAACATGTATAAGCAAAATCCAATCCATGAGGTAAAAATCTATTTTCTATGTAAGGATGAACTACATTCTGTAGTGCTATTGAATCTAATGTTTCTATTTCGCCAAATAAGGTAAAACTTTTAGGGGATTCGATGCCACCACTCATAATGTTAATGAAAAATGGCATTTCAGGTTCAGGAATGGCTGGATCATTTAAAATCATAGTTTGAAGTTGGTTTATAGTATCTTCATCAATATCATTAAGTTTCCAATCATCTCCTATAATTTGTTCACAATATTCATATAAGTGTCTTGGAGTTATTGAACTAATTGATCCCATAATAATTTCTATGAAACTGATAATAGTATCCCATATCTCTAATCCTGAAACATAATGATCCAAATAGTTTATTGAAGTGTTACTTAATAACCAAGTTATTTGTAAAGCAGAATTTATCATATTTTTAGGAGAAATATTGAGATATTCAATTCCAGAATAATTATCAAAAAAATAAGGGATTCTAGCAAGCCATTTATATAACCTAAAATATTTTTTGAGGATTTCGGATTTACTATAATGTCCTCGTGGTTTATATATACTATAATCATCAAAAAAACGAATAGTTAAAGGTGTATAAGATATTTGTGTTTGATGCAAAATAGCGTCTAAAAGAGACTCTGAAGCCTGCTCGACTTCATTAGGAATTGATAATCTTAGACTTTGGTTAACAATTTTCAATGCTACATTAAGGTAGATTAGAGTATAAATATCCAAAAGAGAATTATTTAAAGAATTTTTCATAGTCTCAATTGTTAAGGCACTTAATAACGGATAAAAGATATTTTCTTCAGTGTTCTCCAAAATTTTATCGAATACCAAATGCCACAGATGTAGTATTGTATCCGTTGTTATAAAAATAGGGAGATCCTTTTCCCAATAATATGAATAAGCATCAACAATATCATCAGTCCCTTTCTTATTTAATACTATAAATTTATTTTGCTGTAATAATTGCAGTTCTGCTGTGGATAATTCGAATGCCTGATTTATGAGATTCAAATAGTATGACGGACTTTTTAGGTTAATTTCATAATACGATTGATCATATGCAAGAATACCGCTACGGTAATTATCAAATTGAGTATAATAAGGATTATCTTCATTTGGGTATTTTGAACCTTCTTCAATTTGTTGATTCATATTATCTGAGGGTAAATCAAGGAAGAATGTTGTGAGTGCTAAAAAAAACAAAAAACATATAATTATTCCAAAAATTTTTTTTTTCTTTGAATTCAATTATCCTCTTTGCTAATTACTTCAAGTATTTTTATAAAGTTTATGATATATTTTATTAGTTTTTAATATTTTAAGTAAAATTATATAAATAATGACAAGATAAGAGATACAGCATTTACAGTATGAAACGTTTTACAAGAATAAGATTAATTAAAATATTTGAAATTATAATATAATAATTAAGTGTACCTTATTAGAAATTTAATAGAAGAATAGAACTTTTCAACTTTAAGTATGAGAAATCTTACTGTTGTAATGGATATAGGGCAATTTTCCACTAAAATTGGATTTGCAGGGGAAGACTCTCCCAATCAGGTGTTTTTAACAATGGTTGGCAAACCAAAATATCAAAGTGTGAGTATCGATTATGCACCTAGGAAATCAAGAGAGGATGAACTTTATGTGGGTGATGAAATTCAATCTATTGGTCTTTATAAGATATTTCATCCTATTGAAAAAGGGATCATTACCGATTGGAAACATTTTGAAAATATAATTGACTACATCTTTTATAATTTAAGAGTCGATCCCACTCTTGTTAATGTACTCTTTGCTGTTCATCCTTTATTTCCATATACAGATTTGGAAAAAGTTTTTGAGCTATTTTTAGAAAATTATCAATGTATGGCATTCTACCCCGTATTGGATTCAATGTTAACTTTATATTCAGGAGGTTTTCAAACAGGTTTGATAATTGAGATTGGTGATAGTAATACAAGGATAGTTCCGATTTATGAAGGGTACAAGTTAGAGCATGCTGTGAAGATTATAGATATCGGAGGGAGGGTTTTAACACATTACATGGAAAAAATATTAGAATCGATTGGCTGGTCAGTTGATTCATCAATCCGGAGAGAATTAGTTAGAGTTCTTAAAGAAAAAGCTTGTTTTGTATCCTTAGATTATGCTGAAGACCTAAAAAGGAGTGAACAATATAATAAGGAATATTCGCTACCGGATGGTTCTACAATCTCGTTACATAATGAGAGATTCATAGTACCGGAGCTATTATTTAACCCTTCAACCGAATTAGAAGTAGATTCTTTACCAGTAGCAATTATGGACGTAATCGAGGCTTGTGACTTAGATATCCGCCCAGAATTGTTGAATAATATATTTTTATCGGGAGGATCCTCAATGTTTCCTAATCTAAAATCAAGAATGTATCAAGAATTAGAATTAGAATTAGCTCGAAGGAAAAAGAAAAACCAAGTTGTAAGGATTATTGCACCAAGAGAGAGAACTTTTTCTGTATGGGTTGGAGGTTCAATTCTAGCAATGATTCCAGAATTTTCAGAAAACTGGATATCTAGAGCAAAATATTATAAAGAGGGTATCCCTCCGAATTTATTATGAAATATTGCTTTATTCTATTTTGATATTACTGTGATATTACATTTAAATATATTTTTCTACTCAATATTAATTCATAATACTAATATCCTCCTTTAAAGGTTCTTAAAAATATGGAAGAATTCGAAAGGAATAAGTTTTATAGACCAAGTTATTCCATTTTGTTTAATAAAATTAAAGATATAAAAGCACCAATAAAAAATGAGATTCTCATGGCTTTGTTGGACGGTCAATGGCATTCTGAGCTTGAATTAATAAGAATAACTAAAAAACAACATGGGTATATTGGGGCGGTCACTTTAGGAACTATGATAAATTCTCTAAACCATATGATCAAAAATAATTATTTGGAAAAAAAAGTTGTTAATAGTAAACTATACTACAAAATTTCAGATAATTATGTAGGTTTAACTAGGGCTGCTTATCGGTTTGACGCAAAAAGATTCTTTTAGAAAAACTCCTTATTTTAATTTTGAGTTCCCTTAAGAGTTTTCTTTTTTTATACATCTATTTTTAAAAATTTTAAAATCATCACAATTTGAGCAGAAACCTTTTCCATTATGATCCTTTAGGCCTTCATTCCAACATTTAGGGCATAAATAATAGATGTAATTTTTCCCATTTTTCTTAAGAGATACTTTGAATATATTGAAATTACAAATGGAGCATTTTGAATCTAATAATTTCAAGCTTCCGTTTTTAGGTAAGGATAAATAATTCTTACAGTTATCGTCTGAACAGACCAAGAATCTCTTATTTTTTGCATTAATGAATTTCATAGGTACCTGATAACAAAATGGACAATTAGATGTTGTTAAGGGATTAGTGTAACTTAATTTTAAGTTTGTCGCTTTAGTCTCAATTGTTGTTTTGGATGCTATAAGTTTATCAAATAGCTTTAAAAATTCTGATCTTATCTCATCAACAACTTCTTTCATTTTTCTTTTACTTAATTTGATTTCTTCAAGTTTTTCTTCAACATATTTTGTAAAATTAGGTTCCAGAAAAGGTAACCATATTTTAATCAGATTTTCAATTAAAAATATACCTAAATCTGTTATAGAGTATTTGGATTTCTCTCTTATAATCAATTTCCGTGTTTGAAGTATCTTTATAATAACAGGACGAGTGGATTTTGTGCCCAAATGATTTTTTTCCATGAGTTTAAGTAAGGAAGTATCCGTGTAATTTGGGGGGGGTTTTGTTTCTTGTTGGATCAATAAGATTTCTTTTACAGGAATTCTATCACCTGAAATTTGGATTTTTTCCTCATATTTAGGTTTAAGGAAAGGAACAATTTCTAAGAAGCCTTCTGAAATAATTGAAACGCGTTGAGCTCTAAAGGACTCATCTTTAATTAAAAGATTTAAAGTTTGTACTGATTCTTCCGCATCATCCCCAAACAATGCGAGATAATGACGGGCAAGCAAGTCATAAACCCTTTTTTGTAAATCATTTTCAAATCTCGAATCGAGTTCTTCTAAACTCTCAAGAGGGGTAATAGGGGGATGGTCACCCGCATCTTTCTTACCTTTTGTAGGAATTACTCTCTTATTTTTAAGTAATTCAGTTGTATATTTTCCATATTGAGAATGTGAAGAAAATTTGTTTAAGAATCCAATATGGTCAAAACCAGGTTTATATATATCACTATCTGTTCTCGGGTACGAAATTAATTTACTGAGGTATAATGCATTCATAGTGGTTAATGCTACATTAGCAGGTATCTTTAAATTTTTTGTTAGAAGCATTAAAGCTTTAGAAGTATTTAAGGGGGAAGGAGGAGGTCTCCTTTTTAATTTCTGAGGAGCATCGATTACCTTAGCAACTTTCTCGTCTTTAATTTTCTGATATATTTGATTTGCTTTAGACATTAAGTCTTTTTTAAAAGGATTTAAAATATGGTGAGCCTGAAATGTTCCTTTATCATGAATTAGCACAGCATCTATTAAATAATAAGGCTCTGGGATAAAATTCTTAATTTCTTGGTCTCTTAAATACAACAAATAAAGAAGACTAGTTTGAACTCTCCCGATTGAAGTAAACCGAACTCCATATTTATTCAATAGGGGACGAAGTATGTTGGTGACTTCTCTCGTACCAGAGAAACCTATAAATGCATCAATAATCGCTCTAGCTTCACCTGATTCTCCCCAGCTATATTTAGGGCTTATAAGATTATTAATTTTATTAATTATTTCACTTTTTTGTAAAGAACTTAACCATAATTGGGATATTTTTATATTTGGATTTGCTTGCTTTATAAATGGGAGTGCATCAATTAATCCAATATTACATCCCTCAATATCTGCATCTGTTCCAATTATGCAATGATTAGAAAGTTTTGAATATTCTTTTAAGACTTTTATAAAAGGGGGTGCATAAGAAATTGGAAACTTCTTAATCGCATTAGGATTGGTAATTATTTCCCTTGCAGGAGATTTTGTCCAACTTTTATATGCTTCTGTGTTTCTATATTCGAGGATATGGCCACGTAAAGGTATTACAAACAAATTTTTTGAAGGAACAGTATAAATACTTAAAGATTTTGTTTTATTAATTGTTTTTGTTGAACCAAGAGCGTTTGAAATAGCTTCAGCTGCTTTTTTCTTCTCAGCTACGATTAAGGTGGCCATTATGATATGTTATTTAAAATTAATTCTATACTGCTTTTTTTGAAATTTGAAAATTAAATGACGACTGTTAAATAAATTTCTGGTTGTTAATAAAAGAAAAATACTCGCTTATTATTTTAATTATTAACTTAAACTGGTTTTATACAAAATTTCTAAGATGGCAGGGTAAATATAAACGATGATCCTTTATCAATTCCGTCTGAAGTTGCATATATTTTTCCTCCATGGGCATTAATTATTCCCTTGGTTATATAGAGCCCAAGACCAGTCCCACTATCTTTAATCGTGATTCTATTATTATTGATTGGTTGTTTTATTCTTTCAAATTTCTTGAAAAGTCTTCCTATTTCTTCTTGAGTTAATCCAATTCCATTGTCTTTCACCTCAAAGGTATACCCCTCATCATTTTTGTTTGCTGTTATTTCAATCCATCCATATTCAGGTGTAAACTTAATAGCATTTGAAATCAAATTGGTAAAAACAGCAAAAGTGCGAGTGGCATCAACGTTTAAAATTATTTCATGATTAATATTTAAGATTATTTCCAGGTTTTTTTCATTAATTAAATAACTTAATTCATCAAGGCAATCATTTATGAGTTTACTCACATTAACTTGCTCTTTATGAAGCTTTAATTGATCCTCATCTATTTTCATAACTTCTAGTAGTTGATCCATTAACAGCTCCAACCTTTTAACATTTCGTTGAACAGTTCTTAGATCATCAATGACCGCAGGAGTTAATTGATTTTTATGTTTCATAAGAATATAGTCTGTATAACCTGATATTGAAATTAGAGGTGTTTTTAACTCGTGTGCTGCCATAGTTATAAAATCGTTTTTAATTTGATCCAATTTCATTAATTCAATATTCTGTTCTCTTAATTTTCTTTCAGATTCTAATAATTCCTGTTCCAAGATGAATTTCTCAGTAATATCTATAAAAGTACCTTCAATCTCAATAGGTAATCCTTCAGAATCATAAATTACATGGGCGTTTATGCTCAAAGTAATAATATCACCATTTTTTTTCTCCACTTGAGCAATAAAATTACTAACAAATCCTCTTTCTTCTAACTCTTTGTAGTATCTTTTGTACGTCTCGGCATTTCTAAACATTTGAGATGATTTGACCCCTATGAGACTATCTTCTTTTGTCAGTCCTAAAATCCTTTTAGCTGCTTGATTATACATCAACAATTTTCCTTGATACTCTCCTTTATAAAACCCTACATCCAAATTATTAACCATATTTCGATATTTTTCTTCGGATTTTTTCAGTTGGTCTTCCATTTCCTTACTTTCAGTTATATCTCGAATAATTGTAATTATTTGCTCTACTTTTCCTTCATGGAAGATAGGGATTTTTCGAGTTTCAGTGATAATCTCATGGTCTGCGAGTATGGTATTTTCGGTTGTTATTAGAGTTATCTCTCTTTCAAAAACGTTGTTATATTCTTCAGAAACCTTTGGGGACAAGAATGGAAATACGTCCAATACTTTTTTCCCTACAACATCTTTAGAAATATTTAGTTGATCAAGCCAATTCTCAAACTCTCTATTTATTAGAATTATTCTAAGATCCTTATCAACAACATGTAGAGGATCCCCAATTGAATCAATCGTAGTGCGATATTGACGCTCAGATTCCCTTATTCTTTCTTCAGCAATTTTCTTTTCTGTCACATCCTGAACAATCAGTTGGATTATTTGTTCATCCCCTAATTTGATAGTCGAGATCTCAGACTGAACCCATACAATTGTTCCGTCTTTTTTAAAAATTTTAACTAAATTTGGTATTACTTTAGTGTTTAAATCTTCTCTTTGGAGTAACAAATCGGGTAATTTACGAAGGACTGTTTTGGTATCATAGGGGTAGATTCCAATTAGATCTAAATAATTTTTACCAATAAGATCTTCTTTATTATAACCAAACATCAAGGGTGTAGTAGCATTAATATCTACTATAGTACCCCTTGAATTTAAGAGAATAATACCATAAGGAGAATTTTCATATAGATGTCGAAATTTTTCTTCTGATTCTCTTAGTTCCTTGGTCCTCTCAAGGATAATTTGTTCTAATTCTTCATTGAGTTTTTTCAATTCCTCCTCAGATTCTTTTAAATCAGTTATATCTTGGATAATTGCTTGTGTAAGTGTTCTATCACCAATTTGTACAAGAGAACTTAGAATGGATAACCAAATTCTCTTTCCATCAAGTCTAGTAATCTGAACCTCTAATGGTCCTGACTTATCACCTTTTAGAAATTTATTAAAGCGATCCGTCAAAGCAGATATAATATCCTCAGGTCTTTGAAGATATTTAAGGACATCAGTGAATTTTTTACCTATGATATCCTCTATTTTTAGAACTGAAAGTAAGTTATTTATTGTTGAGTTACATTCTATGATAATCCCATTTTCATCCATTAACAAGATAGCATAGGGAGAGCTTTCAAAAAGGTGGTGATATCTTTTTTCAGATTCTTTAAATTTTTGTTCTAATAAATACTGTTCCGTTATATCTCGTGCTATGCCACTAAATCCAACTTTTTTCCCATTAGAATCGTATCTTAGATATACCGAAGATTCACATATAACTGAATTACCATTTTTATTATAAAATTGAAATTTAAACGTTGATCTCGGTTTCTCTGTTTCAAATACCTCAGAATATGCTTCGATAATTTTATTCCTGTTTTCCTCATCTACAAAATTCTGAAAGTTTACTCCCATTATTTCTTCTCTTTGGTACCCCATTAAATCAATAAAAGAATCATTGAAAAATGTGAAAGTTCCATCTAAATCAACTTCAAAATAAGTTTCTTTTATATTTTCAAGAATACCTCGATATTTTTCTTCAGATTCCTTTATTTTCTGTTCAGCTGTTTTCCGTTCTGTTATATCTTCATATGTGACAAGAATACCTACAACATTATCCTTCAAATCGTGTAAAGGAATCCTATTTATCTCAAACCAAGCTTGATTTCCAGAAGGTGTAATTAATGATTCGACGATGTTTAGGTCAGGTTTATTATTAATTATCACACTGCGCTCACACTCATCGATATATTCTGCAACATCTTTAGGCCAGTTTAGGTCTCTACCAGTTCTACCTATGATGGATACAGACTTTTCAAGGCTATTGAATTCAGTAAAATTTGAGTTACATCCCAAAAAGATTAAATCTTTATCTTTCCAGTAAATCAAATGAGGAATATTGTTAATTACCAGCTCTAACATCTCTCTTGATTTTTGAACAGCATTTATTCCTTCTTTTGATTGAATTAGTTTCCAATATTTAATTTCTGGTAGTGTATCAGCTAATTCAGAGTATCTAGTTTGACTTTTTTTAAATTCTTCTTCAAAGAATTTATATTTTGTTATATCATTACAGAGTAGAATCAATTTGTTTTTATCTTCTTCAATAAATTTTCTTGCTTTTATTTCATACCATCTAAATTGTTCTCCAATACTCTTAATTCTTGATTGTGAAATTCCTTTTCCCAATTTGAAGGAATCTTTTATGAATTTGATTGTATTCTCCGAATCTTTAGGATAGATGAAATCTATTATGTTTTTTTGTTCTTTAAAATCATAGAAATTGACATACTCACAAGTAAAATTTTCATCAAGAATGAAGATTGGATCATCAATGTTATCAGAAATAATAGCATTGATTTTATTAATTTCATTTATTGTACTTGTCATCTTTGGGATTTCCTCATGTAGGTGATTAAAATTTTCTCTTCTTTAATTAAAATTAAATGAGTGAAAAATATAATATTTCCTATTCAAGTTCTTTTTCTATACAATGAAGAGAACTAGAAGTAGAAGTAAGCTATCCTAGATTGCCTGCCCATCCTCGCACTAATTTTCTTATCTTTTCCTGTTTTGTAACAATCTTAGAATACTCAATTTCAGTTTTCCCTTTTAGGTTAACTAGTTCTGGAATTAAATTATATTTGGTAAATAATTCTTTGGTTTCATTCAAAATCAAACTATTAGGTATGTTTTTAGGATTATTATTAAATTTATCAAAATTTGATTCCCAGTTGTATAAAAACTCTTTAAGATCACTTTTATGATTAAAAATAGGTAAAACCCCTAAACTATTTATTGTTGTAACAGCAACATTTGCTCTTTTTAGGCTAAACCTATTTCCATTGAATGAAACTGCTATTCCTCCCTCATCATTTACCCTTTGGAGCATATTAATATCTGTAATTGAATCGCCTAGAGCAATCACCTCCGATATTGATGTGTCTGTACGTTTTGATATTTCCTCTACAGCAATTTCTTTTCTTTTTCCCCCTCTAACTTCTACTAGATTCATAGCTTTAACATAATCTGATTCTTCATCCCTCCAGAAAAAATTGTTCAAGTCTTTGATAATGCTATTGAGATCTTTATTATTCTCAAGGTATTTTTGGAAAATCGTATTTATTAAGATTTCTACGTCGTTTTCAATATTTTGAAGTTCTCTTTTTAACTTTTTAATGTTAAAATCTGTACAATAAACATGATCTCTAGAAATACCTAAAGAGGCAGTAACATTATGAGCAAAATGAGAGTAACTAGTTGATATGATATATATTTCCCAATTCTTGTGTAATATGTTCATTAGTTCTCGGCATCCGGGTAATAATCCAAAATTACTTTTTGCTAATTTTATCAAATCTTTGTCCGTATAACTTGCTAAATATAAAGGTGCCATTAATCTAAGTGTGTCGCCAGGTTGATAATTTGGGATATTTAATTCTTCTTTTACTCCAGGCACCTCAATAATATAATCATCATAGTTAGAAATCATTGTAAAAAAAACACTCATGTCAAACTTATTTAAATTGAGTTTAGATTTAACTCCTAATAATTTCCCTATTTCTGCAGCAAAATCTATAATGCTAATAGGCCCCTCTAAATCCCAGCAACATACACTCTTTTTAGGCATAAAGATAAGCTCTCCATTAACTTAATATCTAAATTAAATGCAATGCTAATAAATAAATCTCTTATTAAGAGTTTATTATGACTGATATTGTCCTAAAAATCAAGCAGACTATGTCTGAATTTATAATCTAGCTTTAAATATATCTTGGATAGATTTTTCTTTCTTTTCGCTTTTAATTATCTCCTTCCAGTTAGGTTCTATTGAATCAAAAGCATCTTTTGCTATGCTCTTAATCTCATCGTCGGAGGAATCAAGAAATGGGCCAATATATTCTAAAGCCCGCTTATCCTTAATTTTCGTTATTGCTTCTAAGATATAAATAATTCTAAATCTATCTGGCTCGGAAGAATTAAATTCATCCTTCAATTTTTCGATAATCCTAAGAGTTGCTCTTCCATCACCAATTCTTCCTAGTGATTCTATAATTTTATTAATAACCATATGATCTTCTTCTGATCTTAAAGCCCGGCAAAGCAAATTTACAGATCTACCTTCTTTCATAATTCCGAGTTCTCTCGCGGCATCTGCTCTTTTTTGCCAATCAGTGTCGTGAAAGAGCTGCTTTATTAATGTGTTAAATTTAATGTTTTGTTCATGCCAATTCATACTTCAAGTAAAGCTTAATATAGAAATTATTATAAGTTGATGATTATAAAATATAAAAGCATTAATACTTAACGGGAAATAGATAAATATGAAGAAGTTTCTTATTGTTTCAAGAGAGAATTCATATGATCTATTCGCTTTTGTAATAATTTTCTGGTTCCAACATCTTTTCTATGAAATAATTTTCCCTTAATACACCCTACTCCTGCCTCTGCAATTTCCTCAGCTTTTTCAAGAGTATCGGAGATTCCTAATATACCCATAGCTCTTGAAGTGGTTGTAAAGATATTTTCACCTTCCCTATATACTGAAGCATAATAATATTTTGCGTTAATTTTCTCTAGATTTTTTTTATCAATAATGATTAATTCATCTTTTTTGGGATTTACTGGATAACCTTCAGGAGCAAGATATTTGCATACAGTAGCTTTCTTCTCAAATTTATAATTTTTTGATAACGAACCATTGATAATAGCCCAACAAATATCTACAAAATTGTTTTTTAGAAGAGGGAGAACATTCATAGCTTCTGGATCACCCCATCGAGAATTATATTCAATTAATTTTATACCAGAAGCAGTTTTCATAAATTGACCATATAAAAAACCCTTATATTCTACACCTGTTTCTGCTTTAACCGCAGCGACTGTTTTTTTCATATCATCGAGAGCCTGATCGACATCATCTTTGGTGAAAAAGGGCATTAGATGGTTTTCCATGCTATATGAGCCCATACCTCCAGTATTTGGACCTTTATCATCTTCAAAGGCTCTTTTATGGTCTTGAACTAAAGGAGACCCTATTACATTTGTTCCATCCACAAAACACTGTAGGGTAAATTCCTCCCCATTACATTTCTCTTCTAAAAGGAACCTACTATTTTTCGATATTAATTCCTGACAATAATCTATAACGTCTTTTTTTGAAAAAAGATGATCACCATATACTTTTACTCCTTTACCTCCTGTCAATCCTTCAGGTTTGACAACAACATTCTCTTCTCCGAGATCCTTTAAATAACTTTCAACACCCTGCATTGAATCAAACATCTCGCTCTCAACATTTGATTGGATTTTATATTTCTTGAGTAGTTTCCTCATGAAAATCTTTGATCCCTCTAATTGAGCAGCTTCTATTTTGGGACCTACACATGGAATCCCTCCCTTTTCCAAAGCATCAACTATCCCTACAACCAAAGGAGCTTCTGGACCTATTACCGCAAAATCAATTTTATTTTTTCTACAGAATTCTAACATCTCTTGAAAATCAGTTTCAGAGTGTATTTTAATAGTTTTACTTAGATCTTCTAGTCCTGCATTTTTGAAACTCATAAAAGAAAATAAATTTGCTCCACCCTTAACAAGTGTTTCACCAATAACATGTTCTCTTGCTCCATGACCTACGATTAATATATTCATCAAATTTCCTCTAAGAATACAATTTTTAATTTATTATATTAACAATTAAACAAACAATTATAACATTAGTTATTAACCAAATAATTACTTTCAAGGGATTAACCAAGAAATTATTATATAAAAAAGGAATTAGAAGAGGATTTTAGAATAGACTAATCCAATCAAGTTAGGTTAAAAATAATATTTTTTCCGTTGTCATTATTCAATTATATTAATTTAAAAAATATTAAATAGTTTTGAAAGATTCAGTAAAATAATAAAAGTGTAGTAAATTCTAAAGATTTGAATTACCAATTATCATAGAAATGATAGATATGGCAGAAGCCTGTATTGAATTCAATAAGGTTTCAAAGAAGTATAAAGACATTCTCGCGTTAGATAACGTCTCTTTTGAAATTCAAAAAGGAGAGATTTTTGGATATATAGGGCCAAATGGAGCTGGGAAAACAACGACTATTAAGATTTTAGTTGGCTTAATTAAGGATTTTAATGGAAAAGTTGTTGTTTTTAGAAAAGACATATCTAAGGAAGGAAGAAAGTTGTACAATATAATAGGCTATCATCCTCAAGAGGCTGGCTTTCAAGAATGGAGAACTGTTGACCATGCTTATAAGACCTATGGTCGACTTTCAGGACTTAGTTCCGATCTGCTTGAGAGTCGAATAAGAGAAATCTTAGAATTAACTAATCTTTCTGATAAACGATTTGAAAAAATTTCTCATTTATCTGGTGGAATGTTTCAAAAATTGAGGCTTGGACAGGCTCTTCTCCATAATCCAGAAATATTAGTACTAGATGAACCGTTAGCTGGGTTGGATCCAGCTAGTAGATATCAATTTAAGAAAATTATTAAAAATCTTTCAAAAGAAGGAAAAACCATCCTTTTTTCTTCACATATTCTAAGTGATGTACAAGATATTGTTAATAAGATTGGGATCTTAAATAGAGGAAATATTATGAAAATTGGCACCCCTGAAGAACTACAGGATAGTTTTCAAATTGGAAATTTGGTTGAAATTAAAGTAGCTAAAAATTCACCTGTGTGTAAAAATTTAGATCAACTAGATAATATAGAATATGTTGAAAATGTTAAGGAAAATAAACAGTTGATTCATTTAAGGCCTGATATAGATATTGATTCAGCTATATCTGTAATTTTGACGGAATTAACTAAGCAAAAATGTAGAATCAGAAGTTTTAATCTTGTCGAACCAAGCTTAGAGGAAGTATACCTTAAATTAGTGGGAGGTGAAAAAGAATGAGTTTAAAACTACTTTTTTTTGATGAATTAAAAGGTTATGCAAAGTCAAAGGTTATGATTGTCTTATGGTTTGGTTTACCTCTATTATCATTCTTAATTCACTTTTTTCCCTCTCAGGAGGATTTTCCTGTTTCATATTTAGTTTCTCTTGTTGTATCTAGTATTGGGGGTACACTGTCTTCGATTATGTTAAGTACTACAATTGTTAGTGAAAAAAATCGTCATGTATATGAATTATTTCTAATGAGACCTGTAAGACGCAGTAGTTTGATTTTAGCAAAGTATTTAGCAGTTTATCTATGCTTGGTCATAGCAGTTTCAATTTCACTTGTTGTTGGTTTAATAATAGATTCAATTAGTGGTGATTTAACAGAAAATTTTCTTGATATAACCTTTAAATCTCTAATTATTGGAATTTCTTCGATGTCAATTACTTGTTCTATTGGAATTTTCTTTGGAGTCTTAGTTTCTTCAGTTCCCCTAGCCGCAATTTTGTCTGTCTATTTAGGGAGCCAACTCTCTTCGATTATAATTTTACCGGCATTTTTCATTCAAGTCTTAAATCCTATATATCTTGCTTTATCATTAGGAATAATAATAACTATTATAGTAATGTCAATCAATGTAGCTTTATTCAAACGTCAACAGTTTTAGATTTTCTATTTGAAAATTGTTTAAAAGCATATCTTATTCTTTGAATTGCTGTGAGGTTAGTGCCTATTGCTAACGCCACCATTGTCCACCATATTGCTGTAGAAAACCAAATTTGAAAAATTGAGCCTATAAATAAAATGGGTACTCTGTCTGTTCGTTCAATCAATCCAATCCCATAAAGGTTATCAATTCCTAATGCTTCTATTTTTGCTCGAGTATATGAAGTTAAAAAGGCTCCTATTAGGACTAATAAGCCTATTTCTATTATCGTATATCCTCCTAGGATTGCTCCACTAAAGATAAAAAAATCACCTATTCTATCTAACGTTGAGTCTAAAAAAGATCCTAATTTTGTTGGACCTTGAAGTCGAGCTACAACACCATCTAGTTGGTCAAAAAATTCTGTAATGAATAAAAAAATAATAATTAATATCAAAAAATTAAAAATAAAAGCAAAGAATGTTAAAATAGCGAAAATTAACCCAAAAGATGTAATAATATTAGCAGGGATTCTCTTTATTTTCCGAGCTAATGGTAATAATAATTTTCCTGAGAATTTCTTAATTTGCAATAACATACTAAATTGGTTCTATTAATGTTGTATACAATAAAAATAATATAAAAGAAAAAAAGGAAATAATTATAATCTATAAATTGGTTTGTATTTAGTCTCAATATATTTTAAGAAGTAGGCTGAATTCAATTCTTCTCCCGTTACTCTTTTAATTAATTCCTTGGCTCTATATATACTTCCATATTGGTGAATATTTTCTTTCAAATAAGATAATAACGTGGAGAATTCACCTTTTGCATAATTCTCGGGTAAGGATGGCAATTTTTGAAGGGCGGTATTATAAATCTGTGCAGCGTAAAGATTTCCCAGAAAATAACTAGCGAAATATCCTATACTCCCCATACTCCAATGAACATCTTGTAAGACACCCTTCGCATCATTAGGTGGGACAATACCTAATAACTCTTCAAACTTAGAATTCCAAATTTCTGGAAGTTCATTAACTTGAATTTTATCTTCAATAAGGCTTTTTTCAATCTCAAATCTGAGAATAATATGTAACCCGTATGTTACCTCATCAGCATTTACCCGTATGAAAGATGGTTTAACAATATTCATAGCTCTATGAAATTCATCCATGGGATAATCTTTTAAATTTTCAGGAAAAGATTCCTGAAATGTTGGATACCAATACATCCAAAATTCTTTACTACGTCCAACAATATTTTCCCACATTCTTGATTGAGATTCATGAATGCCCATTGAGGTACCATTGCACAAAATTGTATCATGAAGCTCCTTTCGAAAACCCATTTCATAAATTGCATGACCATATTCATGTATTGTACTGGTTATACAATCAGGAAAAGGTTCTGTAGTTCTAGTAGTAATCCTTATATCCATTGATGCAAGAGATGTTGTAAATGGGTGAGTTACTCTATCTTGACGTCCATAGCCAAAATCAAAATTTAACTTTTCAATGATTTTCCGACTTAACTCAAATTGTTTGTCTTCATCATAATGTTTCTGAAAGATAGAATCATCAGGCTGATCCGAAGAAGAATTTAACTTTTTAACAAAATCTATTAGTTTTGGTTTAATTGGATTAAAAATATTGGCAATCCAATCATATGTTGCCCCAGGCTCATATAAATCAATTAATGTAGAATATAAATCTGGATGTGTTCCAAGTTTTTCTGCTTTTTCCCTCTGTAATTCAACAGTTTTTTCTAACAAGTCCCTGAAAATTGAAAAATCACTCTTCGCTCTAGCCTCTCTCCATTCCTTCGCAGCTAAAATACTTGTTTCTGCAATTTCCATTACCAACTTTTCAGGTAATTTTGTTGCAAGAGTGTATTCCCTTTCGATTTCACGTAACATAGCGCTTTCAATTTCATCGAGGTTTTCCTTTTTTGCTTGCTTAATTAACTTACCTACCTTATCAGCAGTTTCTCTTTGGTGAATAAGCTTCTGAATTAAAGAAACCTGCTTAGATCTACCCTCTAAAGATTTATAATTCATCATGTTAACTTCTTGATCCCACCCCAATAGAGACGAGATATAATGTAACCTCATTATTTCAGCAAAATGTTCTTTTAGTTCTTTTATTGCACTCATTTTGAAAACCTTTGGTTCATACTTAAGTAGAATTAAAAGAAATAGTGTTTCTTTTTCAAAAAAGTTTTTCTTATAAGGTAGAGAATTATTACTTCTTTTAAAAGAAGTAAGGTATGAACTTTTGTTGAACTTAATTTTATTTTATTTGGACTGATTGTTCTTGTTTAACGAAAAAATCAGCTGCGAGTTGAATATCCTCTATAGTTAAGGGTCTTCCTAAAGATTGTTCTAAATCGGTAACCAAGAGTTCACATAATTTTAAACTGAGAGTACTTCCTTTTTCTGAAATTATTTTTTGTATTTCTTTAGCATAATCGGATATTTTTGGCTTTTTGATATCCTTAGCTATATCTTCATGTGGAGGAAATAATTCCATAGGCATTTTTAATTCAGGTTTTTTTGAACTGGTCTCAACGCTTTTTTCAAATATCACGGGTTTGGCAGGTTTTACAGGTTTGGAAGGAATTTCCGAAGGTTTTATGAGTTTTAATCCTGTAGGCTTAGTTTCGAGTTTTTGGAATGAAACAATTTTACTAAGTTCTTTTTCAGATGGGGTAACTGACTCATCTTCAGTGATTTTCTGGGGAACAAATCCAACTGAAGGTACTGCTGTAGGAAGGGGTTGAACTTCTATCTTTTTTTTAAATTTTAACTCCTTGGGTATTTCAAATTTCAATTCTTTGGTGAATTCCCTCCGCATTTCTTTTTGTTCTTTTAATTTTCGATTTAATTCTTGCACCTTCTTCTGAAAAAGGTTAATATATTCAAAATCCCTGTAATTTGTTGAAATTTGAACAAGTTCTCTATATTTTGCTAAGGCTTGAATAATATTTCCTAGATTTACTAAACTTTCAGCTTCCTTTACCATTTCTGCAAAATTTTCGGGTAATTCTTCTTTTAAACCTAATGCTTGTTTTACCAATACTTGAATTTCTGATTTAGCATCTGGAGAATTTAAAGAAATTTCCTCAAATTCAGTTATATTTATTTCATTTTTAATCCGCTTGATATCCTCATCGTTAATTAAATCTCTTTTATTCCCAATTGTTAATAGTTTTGAGTATTTACTCTCTAATTTCTGGATATTCATAAAATGATTCAATGTTTTCAAATTATAATTCGCTAGGTTGAACATCAGTATTACCAAATCAGAACCACTAACAAATTTAGGCCATAATAAAGAAAAGTTATCTTGTAATTGAAAATCCCAAATTTCAAAAGCTAATCCATCAATGTTAAATGTAGATGATTTAGCAAAATCCATCATTTCCTTTTCTTCATCAGTTTTTAGTATGTCATAAAGTGTTGTCTTTCCAGCATGAATAGGGCCTATGATTGATATCTTTGATTGCATATTTCTTTGAATCTGAGTTAAAAAACTTGAAAACTGATCTTGTGGTTGTTCTAATTCTTTAAATCTCATAGGATCAGGGAATAACTCTTGGAATTTCTTGATAATGTTTGTTAATACTGTTTCCATATACTGAAGTGTGTCAATAAGATCAGTAACTAATAAGAAATATAATCCTCCTGTGCCTCTATGAAAAATTTGAAAATTTGAAATTCTTCTACTTATAGTTTTTCCAGGTATTGGCATATCCATATATTTATTTATCGTTTCCTGAACATTTTGCAATTCTTCATTTCCAAAAGCTATAGCATAGTCTTTCACAAAAATATGTTCTTTTTCATTAAAAATATGAAGCTGGCGTAACATAGCTGTCTTAATATAATCTAATAATTTCGATATTAAAAAAAAAGAAATACTAATTAATAATTCTTTATAATTCACATACTATTAGATTGAGTAATTTGCATTAATAAGAAAAACAATAAAAAATATTAGATTTCAATAATTAAATCCTCTTAGAACAAGAAAAATTTGTTAGTAATTCCGAAAATGCCGTTAACTCCTGATGAGATTCTTAAATTTTTAGATAATGAATCTGAGACAAAATTTAAATCGGAATTACTGGATCTATTACGTAGAAGAATCGATAACCTGTGTTTCGATGAATGCGAGCGAGATAGAATACAATGTACCTTAACTCCCCTTTGTACTCATAGATTCTTACTTAAATTAAGAATTAAAAACGGTTTAAAATACGAAGACTTGCCTAAATTTTGTTATAGTGTCCATAAGGGAGTTATCGAAAGATTTTTCAGGAACAAAACAGTCGTATATAGGCCCTATGATGCTTACTTATACTTGATTGATTTTTTGGACGTTTTTTTTCATGGAGATTATCGAAAACTAAATAAATATATCTCTTTTAGAAATTGGGAAGAAAGTTCAAAAATTTTTGATGATCGAATTCACAATAGGAATGAGAAATTTGATTATCTTCTAACTGAAAACTACTTACTATTTAAATTTGAAGACATAATCCATGTGGTTTTTCTGAATGAACAGTATGTTTTATGTAATGCTAATCGTGAAAATATTCCTGATCTGGAGTTATTAGAAGGTGTTTGTAAACTATTTTCTGGGATCTTTTTCCCTGAAATTGAGCTAAAACAAAGACAAACCAAACATGTTGAAATTACCGTTAAAATTCCTTATGATGTCTTAAATGAAGTATCCGCTGAACCATCCATAAAAAATGATTCTAAGGCAGATCAATATTTTTGGAATACATTTTGGGAAGATCTTAATTCTTTAACTCAATATTGTGATGAGATTCATCTACAAATGGATATTAACCAAAATCTTGAGATAGTGTTATATCTTAGTACTGAGACCAGTATTTATGATGAGGATGAGAATCCCGTTCCTCTTAGATTTAGAGATTTAAGATTAATATTAAATTTTATTAACAGAATTTATCAGGATTATTATATATTATGGGTAGATTAATAAAATATAGTTTAGGTGATTATTATGAGTGAAGAACAAGATGAGATTGCAGAAATTAAAACTATTAAGGATTTTGTAAAAGATGGAAGATTTGATGATACAGTGAACATAATTGCTCTATATCTTGGTGATTCTACTGAAGAGGATTATATCGATAGGTTAGAAAATATTATTGAAACACTTTTATCGCTTCATGGAGGAACAACAGTGTTACGATTTCTCCTTGAAAATTTAATAATCGATATTCCCTCCTTATTAGAAAATCTTTCCAAAAAGGATTCTGTGTTGAGATATACATTTTTATTATTATTAAGAACGATCTGTGAAAACGAATCTGATCTTTTTCTCCCTTATAGCGAAGATTTATTAAAATCTGATGATCCAAACGTTCGAGAGGCAGATTTACAACTTTTAATTTACATGGCTGATAGTGTTGCAGCCATGGAGGATCAATCATTAATAAAGGCAATTGTTGACAAACTAAATGATGAGAAGGAATTTGTTGTTGAAAAAGCGATACAAGCATTAATCACTATAGGAAGAAAATCTCCAACCATTATTACGAAAATTCTAACTGATTATGCTAAAGAAAACGTGGATATTACCGAAAACGAAAAACTTAAAGCTTCAATAGATACGATAATGAAATCAATTGTAACTGTTGAAAAAATAGAGGAAATAGTTGAAGAAGAAAAATCCAAATTGGAAAAGCCTTCTGAAGATACAATTTCAGGTGTTACCCCATCTTTAGATTTAGAAAAAGAAGAAACCGAGATTTTAGATAAAGAATTTGAATTAAAAAAGAAAGAGTTAGAAATTAAGAAGAAGAAATTAGAATTAGAAGAAAAAGAAAAGGAAATTGAAGAAAAAGTAATACAAAAAAAAGAAGAAGTGTTAAAGTTAAAAGAAGAAATTTTGATAAAGGAAGGAGATATCAGTGAAGAACTTGATCTTAAAGAAAAAACAGTAAAAGTTAAAATTCCTAAAAAATTGAAAAAGGAAGAATCAGAAATTATTAACAAAGAACTTGAATTAAAGAAAAAAGACTTAGAGATTAAAAAGAAAAAACTCGAAATTGAAGAAAGAGAGAAGGAATTAGAAGAAAAAGAAATTTTAGAAAGAGAAAAGGCGCTTAAACTAAAAGAAGAATTAATTGAGAAAGAGAAAGAATTATCTCAGGTTGAATTAGAATTAAAACAGAAATCTCTCGAACAGAAAGAAGAGAATATTAAAAAAGAGGAAATGAAACGCGTCGAAGGAGAAGTTCAACGACGAATTGAAGATGAGGAGGAAGATACTTAATTTCTATTCTTCTTTACTGTCTTCTTCTAAATCATAATCTAAACTTGATAGAGGTTTATTCTCAGAGATAGGAGTCTTATGTAATCTTCTAATTAGTCGTCTCACATCCTCCAATTTAATACTATCAGGAGGTAAATTAACCTGTATCTTTTTTGCGAGTTCATATGCAAGTTCAATATATTGTAGATCCTCTAAGAATTCAACAATTTGAATTTTATAATCACTGTCTTCAAGTAACTCATTTCCATATTCCATTAATTTTTCTTTAAGTATAATATCAATCTTGTCGGTTCGCTCAAGATGTTTTATTTTATTCACAAGTTGTTTAAACGAGTTCATGATATTATACATCTCTGATTTAGCATATTCATCAATGTTTTTTAATACATAAAATATATACAATTCTGCTTTTTCCCATCTCCGAAATTGTAAACTTGCCTCAACTAGTTCTAATAGCGCTTGTTCATAAAGGAATTTACTTTCAATATTAGGTACAATCTTTTCAAAAATCCAATCAAGTAAATTAGCTTGGTCAAACTTTTCGATAATATCAATAAGGAATTTCTCTACTGAATAATATAATTTTGCGTTTTCTGTTTTCGTTGATGAGAGAAATGAAACTAAGGCATATTTAACTCTACCCATTGCATCCTCTAAATTTACAGGAGTTTCGGCGAACTTATAGAAAGCAGATTCTAAAATTGGTTGTATTTTGTCTTTAGCCTCAAAATCATAAACAAAATATTCCCCCCATGCTGGGCTAAGTTGAGTCGGTTTTATTGCTTTTATGTCACTTTTTGGTTTTGCAGTTTTAGGTTTTTTCTTCTTGATCTCTTCTGTAATTACTTTTGCTTGGTTTTCATTAACAAATTCTAATATTATCTTATTTTTTTCTTTAGGAACAGTTAGTTTGAAAAAGATTTCTTCACCTTCTTTAAATAATGAATCTCTCAGGTCTTTTGGAAATGTTATTCCAGTTTTAGTTTTCTTGACAATTTCCTCATAAAATGGTTCATCACTCGACTTCTGATTTTCTGCCATATTAATTTTAAGGTTTAAAGATTTAATAATTATTTCTAACCTTATTAAGAGATAGATATGATTAGATTTTTTTTAAGAAATAAGTTAGGATTCTCTATCCATTATCCTGTAATATTCACTAGTTCTACGCCACGATGATGAAAATTCTGATCTATAAAACACAATATGGCATGACCTTCATGAACATACACTATCGGTACTGGATAGGAATCTGCATTTTCAATCATGCTTTTTTTAACAAACAAGGGTAGAACTGTATTACATACTCGACATTCTACTTGAATTCTCTTAACTAAACCTAAATCTGCAAAATTTTTTATTATATCTTCAATAACTTCTTTAAATCCCTGAAACATTATAGGATTGAAATCCCCATATGACATAATAACTTCTACATCATAGATTTCATGAAATTTAAAACTGACATGTTCAAGCAATGCCTCCAGAAGCTGAAATTGAACTTTAATATTAGCACCTACAGTATAGATGAACCCATTCTTTCGAATGTATGCTAATTTCATATTTCCTTTGTCTTTATGGAAAAAAATATCGCTAACAGGATTTTCTTTAACGATATTTAAGTCTAAGTCAAATCTTCTATAAGATTTTTCAGGCTTCCATTCAAACAATGTAGACTCTTCTTTACTTATATTAATAAAATCAATAAACTCCCCAATATTTCTATAAACAGGCATCAATCAAACTCTATCCATTTTAATTTAACTAATTAATGATACTAAACATATTTATATTTATCAATAACATTTACGATTAACTTTATTTGAATTTTGTAATAAATTATATAAAATAGAGGTGTTTATGAAAATTGATCTATTTAGAAGAAACTCTTAATGTTACGCCCGCTAGTCCAGATATTCGAGATGAATATATAAAAATCGCTCTAGAATTGTTAGTTCCTGCGTGTGAACGTTTGGGAGCACGTCTCGTATGCGCATGGAACGGTCATTATGAATGGGTAATGCAAACAATTCAAATTTTTGAGTTTGATAATATAGAGGCATTAAAGAATTTTCGTATTAACGCAAGTCAAGATAAAGAATGGGGTGAATATCTGGCTCAACTAGAAGTTTTTGCTCCTGAACGTCGCACTCGATTACTAGAACCAGTTGGGGCAGTTCCATCGGAAGTACTACATAAAGCTATAGAAGATAGTCGTGAATCACCATTAAAAGTGTACAGCATGGCAATTCTCGAGGTAAATCCTGGTAAAATGCCTGATATGATTGCAGGATTATCGTTAGGGTATAAAGCGATGCCCATTATCGCTAGTTGGCGCCCAATTGCCGGAAACCCAAATGAAATAATCGATTTATGGAAGGGGGATGCATTATTTAGTGCTGAGGCTATGGCCTATCGTCCTTTTACAAAAGAACAACAATGGGTTCGAGATCTTCGAAAAAATGCTCCAAAAGAAAGAATTGTTCCCTTGTATTCATTACCATATTCCCCATTGAAGTAAATTTTTTAAGAATTCTTATATTTCTTTTTTTGTATTCTTTTTTTTAATGAGTTGAATTTCAATATAATAGAATGAGGTTTATTTAATGAATAGAAAAAAGCTCAAGAGAGATTTAAATTCATATAAAGCAACAGAAATTGCAGAAGAATATCAACATTTAACCTTTACTGTTATACTAGTAAAACCTGAACATTCTGGTAATATTGGTTCTATAGCCAGAATCATGAGAAATTTTGATTTTGAAAATTTAGTATTATTTAATCCAATTGAAAGTAGAGAGAACATTTTCAGTTATGAAACTCAAGGATTTGCGATGCACGGGAAAGACATCCTTATGAACGCAAGGTTTATAGAAATTAAAAATCAAGAAAA
>JBHLNR010000185.1:0-6971 GCA_048941385.1 Promethearchaeota archaeon | reverse complement strand
GTTTGGGTGCTGTTATGGGTTCGAAAAGAATTAAAGCAATTATAATAATTCCATTAAAAAGTTCACAAGTTAATATATTTGATATAAAAGCCTTTCGAGAAGTGTCAAAGCCTTTTGCTAAAGAACTTGCTGAAGCAAAAAAAAATTTCTCGATTTATGGTACTCCCAATATGGTTCACGCCATGAGTGCTTATGGAGGGTTACCTACAAAAAATTTTAGAATGGGATCATATGATAAAGCAATAGATATCTCCGGAGAGAAACTTCATGAACTTGTCGTTGCTAGAAATGGAAGTAAGCGTGTTCCATGTAGCCCTACATGTGTTATTAAATGTTCTAATATAATACTTGATGAGAATGGGAATCATATAACATCAAGCTTCGAGTACGAAACAATTTTCGCTAATGGATCAAACTTAATGATTGATAATATCGATAATATCGCACGAATAGACCATTTATGTGATGATACGGGAATTGACACGATTGAATTTGGAGTGACAATGGGAGTTGCGATGGATGCTGGAAAAGTTGAATGGGGTGATGTACAAAAAGTTTTCGAAACTATTGAAGAAATTGAAAAAGGTTCTAAAACAGGGGTACTCTATGGGAATGGGGTTTGTCATCTTGGAAAAGAAATCGGTTTTGGTAGAATTCCTCAGGTAAAAGGGCAAGGAATTTCTGGTTATGACCCCCGGGTCTTTAAGGCTATGAGTGTAACTTACGCCACAACTCCAATGGGCGCCGATCACACTGCTGGTGCGGCTATTGCTGGAAGAGTTGCAGATCAAACAAAAGATTATGGGGAACTCACTGAGAACAAGGGGAAGTTAGATTTATCATATGAGTTACAGCTTTATACTGCTGTATTAGACTCTATGGGTTGTTGTTATTTTATCGGTCCAAGTTATGAAAATATGGAAATAGTAATGGGTGCCTTAAATGCTATGTATAACTTAAATCTTACAAGATCTGATGTCATCAGTATTGGAAAGCAAATTTTATTGACTGAATTAGAGTTTAATGAAAAAGCAGGAATTCTTAATAACGAGGTGCCAGAATTTTTTAGGACTGAAGCTTCTTTACCAACAGGTCTGAAATTTACATTTACAAGGGAAGATTTAAATGATTTCTGGAAAAATTTAAGTTAATTTATGACTAGAATTTAAATAGGCTAGTTCTTGGAGGAATTTATAATGAGAATTGGTGCCCACATGAGTGTGTCCGAAGGAAAATTTAAAGCTCTTGAGGTAGGGAGAGAGTTAGGGTGTGAATCAATTCAATTATTTATTAGAAATGTACGTAGTTGGGCTTCTAAACCTTTAGAAAAAAAAGATATTGAAGATTTTTTAAGCAAAAAAGCAGAATTACAAGGTGAAATTTGGCCAATCATATCCCATAACAGTTATTTAGTAAATCTTGCTAGTCTGGATAAGGAAAAATTAGAAAAATCATACCTTGCGATGGTGGATGAGCTTACCAAAGTTGATCAATTATCAATTGAATATGAAAATATGCATCCTGGAGTTATTCCAATTAGTGATAAGAAAGAAATTACTAAGATTCAAGCATTATCTCAAATTGCTGATCAATTAAATAAACTAATGGAAGCAACGAAATCATCAGAAGTCATAATATTACTTGAAACAACCGCAGGACAAGGCAAGGGTTTGGGGAATAAGTTCCATCATTTTAAAACTATAATTGATAAAGTTCAAAATAAAAATCGAATAGGCATATGTTTTGATACGGCTCATTCTTTCGCCGCAGGATATGACTTTACCAAAAGAAAAGGTTATGAAGAGATGTGGAATGAATTTGATGATGTTATCGGATTAAAGTACCTCTTAGCCTTTCATTTGAATGATACAGATAAGGATTGCGGCTCAAGAGTTGATAGGCATACTCATATTGGTCAAGGAAAGATTGGAAAAGAACCTTTTGGATTCTTTATAAATGATGAACGGTTTAGGGATATGCCAGGTATATTAGAAACTCCAAAAGGAAAAGATATGAAAGAAGATATTATGAATTTAAAAATACTTAATTCATTAAGGAAAAGCTAAATTATTCTACACGAAATCCTACTGGAGAATTGTCACAAGGATATCCGTTATAATTAACAGTAATTTCTTCTCCTTTAGAAATCTTTCGGATTGCTGTGTATTTAATTGATTTATTTTTATAATTATAACTATATTCAACATTAGGTGTATAAGAATGATTTATGAACTGATTGACGCTTAAAGAAATCGCTGATTCATACTTACCTTTACATTTAGGATCATCCCATTCAAAAGTATAGCGTGATAAAATGGTATCCTTGATTAAACGCCATTCCTTATTAGAAATGAGTACTAAATGAGCAATGTCTACTGTTTTACCTTTTTCTATATCTTTTTTCGCAAAAAGTCCTCTTCCTTTTCTGTCGGAAATAAATTTTACTTCTGTTAAATTATTCATTAATTTCACTTATAGCAATACTTTGAATTGAAGTTTATTCAAAACGCGAATATTATTCTACTTCAAACCACATTGGGCTTTTATCATCAACAAGACCATTATAGTTCACAGTAAGTTCCTCTCCTTGAGAAATATCTCGAATCGCTGAGAATTCTATTGCTTTGATATCATAATCATAGAGATATTTCAAATTTGGTGTATAAGAATGATTAATGAATTGACTTATACTTAGAGTTATAGCATTTTTATATTCTGGCTCATACATTGGGTCTTCCCAAATATAACAGTAGTTGTATAATATAGTTTTGCTAATGTTCTTGAACTCTTTATTAGGGATTGGAAGTACATATGCTACATCAACTATAGTTCCTTTTTTTATAGGTTTTTTGGCAATAGCACCTTTTCCTTTTTTTTCAGATATTGGTTTCACATCTATATATTCGTGTAAGATTATCACCTTAGACGTATTAAATTATTTGAAGCTATTCTACTGATGCATGTCTTCTATCAATATCGGCTTCAGTTACTTCCAACTCATTCATTAAAACACCACCTATTGAATCCAAAACTGCTAGAGTTGAGATATCAAACAAACTAGTATAGGGTGCAAGGGTTTCTTGTGAAAGTGCAAGGTCTTTACTCTTTCCCTTTACTGTTATTATACAATCAGAGACTTTTCCAATTGAACTTTTCGGATTATTACTAAATAGAATTATTTTCCCTCCAATCTTTCTTGCCTTTTTAGCAATTGCAACTGTAGATGTTGTCTCTCCACTCCCACTGATTAGAATCAGGAGATCTTGCTCTTTATATTGATAAGTAACTGCATCTGAAATAAAACAAGACTTAATTCCTAAGTGCATTAGTCTTTGAGCAAAACTCCTTCCTATAAATCCAGATCTTCCTGCCCCATAAAGAAAAATGATACCATTATTTTCATGAATTTGTAATATCAAATTAATAGCACTTATAACTTCATTAAAATCTATAATGTTTGAGTTTTTCTTAATTTGTTCAGCAATTTCTAGCATTGTATCATTAAATCTGGCTTGTTTATTATTAGGTTTCATTTTTCTCTAAACAATTTTATTCTTTATATCTTTCGGGATTAACACATCTTCGCCATTCCAAAACTGTTTCTTTAGGCCCTAAACCTATAAGTCGATCCCCTTCTAGAAAGACAAAATCTGGGTTAAAGCGATAAATCCATTTGTCTTCTCGTTTTAAAGCTATAATGTGAAATCCACGTTTATATCGACTGTCTTGGAGTTCATTATATGTTTTTTCTTTGAAAAAAGAATCTTCAGAAAGCGTTTCTCTCACAACGATTTCTGAAGTCTCTCGAATGGCCTGTTGGAGAATAGGATGAGGTTCAAATCCCTTGATTATATTTTCTGCAATATGTGTTGCTGAATCTGCTATGAGTTCACAAGAGAAGACAATTCGCATAATACCTGTTAGATCTCGTGGTGTTTCTACTAATTGAGCTAAATCTAGGAGATCCTTTTCGAATGCTAAATTAAGACCATCCATTAATTCTTCCATTTCTAAGATATCTTCAGCTAGTTCATCATTCTTGAAAAAAATAGCAGCTAAAGCTAGTTCAATCATAGTTTCTGAGATATCCGTAATTAATACATAATTTTTTTGGAGCTCTTCAACTTTTTCACATAATTCTGCATTTTCAAAGTCAAGCATTAGATCAGACTTTTTATCTCCGATCTCAAATGAAAAAGGTTCAGGATCATTACATTGGGTTTTAAGTTCTATAATAGGTTGTATTTCTCCCTTTACAATTAAGATATCCTTTAGCAAAATTCTCTCAGTTTTTTCAAAAAGCCATTCATTTCCTCTACGTATTGCTATTAAATCAACTCCGTGCTTTGACCTAAAATGAACATCACTTCTAATTTGTCCAATAAAACTACAATCTTTATTTACTGTAATTTTTACTATAGGCTCAGGTACAAAACTTATATCACTAAATAATTGAACAAAATAAGATATGTCATTATTGACATAAACAACTCGGGCTATATCACTCAAAGCGTCTGAAATTTTATCAATAGAATAGCCCATAACTACTATTGGTTCTAATTTTTTAGCACCCTCTGGACCTCTTGGATGGGCTTGGATTATTTGAAAATTCAGTAAAAAAGTAAGCTCATGAATTCTTTGTTCTATTTTATAAGCTTCATCAGCTAATTCTTTACTACCAAATTTAATAGCACTGTAAGCCAAATCAATCATTAAATCGATATTCTGTTTCATTTCCCTAATAATATCTTTAAGGGAAAGCGGCTTATATTTAAATTTTTTACTCCCTTTGGGCATATTGTTGTATTCACTCATTTTTCTTATTAATTTGATTTTATATAAATATTGTTATAAATAATATAATAAGTAAAGGGGTTAGAAAATCAGCCAGCGATGTAATGAAAGGTATAAGAAAATTATTTGGGTCAGTCCCCCGTTTGAATAAAAATATTGCACTTAAAAATAGTAAAATAGACATCATTAAGAAGATTATTAAGATTGTAAGAAGTATGATTAAAATTATCATAAATGGGTTTACTATATTTACTCCAGATAGAATTCCTACGGAAAATCCTGTAATTATTAAGAAGACTAAGCTTAATAGGAGTGTTAGAAGAAGACCATAGAAATCTTCCTTTAATCTATCAGATTTCTCAATTTTAGGTAAAATGGTACCTATGTAAAGATGAGTTGTTAATCTCGATACTAGCACTGTTGAGATATCTCCAATCAATGAATTTAAAGCAGGTAATATTAAGAGAAATATTGGTATTGTATAAAGAATCTCTTCATTTGATGAGAGCAATGTTCCAGAAAATAAGCCAAATATAGAAGAAAATATAACAATTACTATTGATTCCTTGAAAATCTTCATGAAATATTTCATTAAGGTACCCCCAGAAGGATTAATGTTAAGAAAAAACAGAAAACAGTGAAAAAATCATCAACGGCTGTCATTATAGGATTAACTATATTGTTCGGATTCAATCCTTTGTTAAAAGCAATGTAATTTAACGTAGTTGAGCAAGGAATTGAAATTGAAAGAGTAAGTATTATTGAAATTAATGGAATTGCAAAATACTGTAATATTGTAAGGAGAGCTAAATGAAATATTATAAAATTTAATAAAATTGAAAAAAATCCTATAATTACTGCAGTTATTACAGCTAAAACATATGTAGCGAAAGTGTTTTCAATCCAAGATCTTTTTGAAAAAGTACCGATAATTAGATCACGAGAAGTTCTTGCGATAAAAGGACCACTTAGATTTCCTCTTAGAGATAACAGTGCAGGGATTATTAAAATAAGAGTAATAAAGCTCTCAAAAGGTATAATTAAGAGAGACAAAACAATACCAGCTAGAATATCCCCAATAATAGAAACAGTTTCTGACGGGAAGGTTTGTTTAACAATTTTAATTTTGGTGTCTTGAATCTCCATATACCATCCTCATCAGAATCTTGTGTTACATATATTTGATTTTCTATCATATCTCTTTATTATTGTTAGGGGATATTTCAATTTAAAACTTAGTTATATATATTATTGCTTTAAAGTTTTTAAATATTTAGGTACCCCTAAAATAATCGTATTAATTTTATAGAATTTGGATATAAATAAAGTTAACTCTAATTCTCATAACTAATTCACCAATCTTAGATTTCTTAAAGTTAGATATTTATACTATATTAAATTCTTTTGACCAAAAGCCGAGGAAAGGTTTAATTTTTTCCAATATTTATCTTTTAAACAAGTTTATTTAAAACAGACTATTCTTCATCATTGTTTAAATGAGTCTGTGGAAAAAAATAGCGAAGAATGAAATACGATTAAAAACATTTCGAGTTAGAAAAAATCGTAAATTATTTTTTATAATAATCTATACTTTATTTCTTATCTGGGCCGCATATTTAGGCCCTATTTTATTCGATGAGATCCTTCCAGAACTTTTAAAATTTTATTCTGAGCATTTAGAAGTTCTAATTAGCCTAATCTTAGAATATTCATTTATGATGCTTTTTATGATGTATATGATTTATCCCCTATTTATTCTTAATAGAAGATCTGAAATTGGAATAAAAGACACAGTTTTAGCTTCACCAATCAAATCAGGTGATATTTTTTTAGGGGAATTCGTAGGACAATTACCTTTCTACTTTTTATTTTTATTAGGTATAGGTCCATTAGGGACAAGTCTTTTAAGACAAATCAATTCTGACATGATTTTTCTCCATTATTTAGGATTTTATATATTTGTGTTTATTTTATCCAATTTTGCGTTAATTATCGGAATGATATTTTCCAACTGGTTTGAGAACAAGATTTTTAAGAATAAAAAAATAAGAGAACTTGATAGTTGGATTTTAGTTCTTCTATCTTTTCTTGTTATTTCTATTTTTTATGTATTTCATTTCATTTTTGAGATTATAGCAATGTTTCCAAACCTCAAAATTTGGATGCTTTTTTTTCCT
>JBHLNR010000027.1:0-30455 GCA_048941385.1 Promethearchaeota archaeon | reverse complement strand
CTAAAAAATTAATATTTGTAAAAAATCTCTACGAAGAAGGAAATGCTAATAAGGCTCTTCAATTTATAGGTGAATTTGAAAAAAAGAAAGGTCTTTCTCTAGAGGATCAACTCTCAAGTTATCTTCTTAGAATTAATCTTCTACTTAAGTTAAACCGGTTTGAAGATGCTATCAAGTTTGCTAAACAAGCGTATCAAAAAAGTCAAAAAAAGGGAAAAAATCTTCAATCTTTAGACATACTTATTTACTTAGCTTGGGCATTACAAGGACGCTGGAAACTTAATGAAAGTTTTAACGTAATTGAGCAATGTGAAAGCCTCATTAAATCCCTTAATGGAGAATCACCAACAGAAATCTTAGAAAGAAAGTCAATTTTAATAAGGTTGGAAGGTGAGATTTATAGGTTTAAAGGTGATTTAAAACAATGTATAAAGTACGAGAAACAGAGTTTGTTACTTGCCGAGAAATTAAATGATAAGGGATTAATAGTAGCTTGCCTCTACAATCTTAGTATCATATATAAAGAAATAAGTGATTATACGAGTGCTTTAGAGTATATAGACCGTAGTCTTGAATTTTTCGACGATATAAGTGTTGATATTGATCTAAAAGTATATATCCTCAATGATGGGGTTGAGATTTCGACAAGTAAGGGTGAGCTTGGACGAGCACGGAAATACTTACAACATCTTAAGCAGCTTAAAAACCAAGAAGATAATAAAGACCTTAATACGATTTATCACTTCAGTAAAGCATTAATGTTGAAAGCAACCCTTCAAATCCCTAATTTGAGAAAAGCCGAAGAAAAATTAAAACAAATCCTCGAAGGGGAGATTTTTTATCTTGAATATAGATTAAGAATATTAATTCATCTCTGTGATTTGCTCCTAATTGAATTACGCTTGACTAATAGTATAGATTTGTTAAATGAGATTCAGTTTTATATAAATCAGATAATAGATATTTCTAAGAATCAACAATCCTATTGGATGTTGACTGAAATTTATTTATTTCAGGCTAAATTAAAATTAATAATTTTTAAATTTGAAGAGGCTCAAAAATTGTTAACTAAAGCTTATGATGTTGCTGAAAAATATGGTCAAAATCGGCTAGCGAAGCGAATAATGAATGAACAATTTGAATTATCAAAGAACTATATAAAATGGGAAAAAATTAAAGCTTCAGGAGCAAAGATATCTGAACGCATGGATTTAGCTCACATTGAAGAGCAAATTGAAATTTTGCTCAAGAAGCGCAACTATTTAAAAAGACTAACGGTGAAACCCGGTTAATGGAATTCTTATTTTTATATTATCTCAATCGATAAGTTTCGTTAATTGGAGTAAATTATTAACTATACAAATTCTAAATTATCTTTCTTATATAAAACAATAATCCTACTAATACTATTCCACTGATAAAGCTTATATACTATCATATTAATTTCTATTTACAAAGAAATCTAATTTCTAATATATTATAGAGGTAGAAAACAAATGGCTAATATTTTAGTTACAGCTTGGTTGCCCCCAAGTAAAGGAAATGAAATGCTAAAAGTATATACCGCAAAAGATAAACCAGCTTCTCCCGATTTTATGAAAAGAGTGCAACATTGGATGGTAATTTCTCCAGAGGGTATGATCAAAACATACGCCGTATATGAATGCCCAGACGATAAAATAATGGAAGGTTTTCAAGCAATTGGTAGGAGATATACTTTCTATGCTCAAGTAGAGGGTTATAAATTCCATCCTGAATTACTCTTCGATGCTCAAGAAATGATCAAGATGTCTCTTTAATTCTAATAAAATAATTTTTTTATTTTTAAACACTAGATTGAGCGTTGATATTTGGCAATTTTTTTTAAATCACACATGTTAATAAATTCTTTCTAGATTTCTAAAATTTGGAGTCTCGAATACCCTTTTTTGGCAAAATCGTAATCAAGGAGTTCAATCTTTTCAGGAATTATCTTCAATAGTAATTTCCTTTTACCTCGAACAATTTTTTGGGCTTTCTCAAATTCGTCATCTCCTTCCCTTAAGAATATCAATCTTTCTCTCCCCGAAGCTGTAATCTGCATTCCTTGAATTTTTCCTTCGGATAAAGGGGTGTAAATTCCTATACTTATATTTGGATTTTTTTCTATGTTTTTCACTTTCCTCCCAGGAGCAGGGCCAACATAAATATTAAAACTATTTTCCTCCATATAAAAATCCATAGGGGTTGCACGTGGGATGTTATCACTACAAGTACATAAAACTAGCACTTTCCTCTTATTTAAATACTCTCTAATTTCTCTTTTTAATTCATCTTCGGGCATTTTTTGGTTCTTCATTTCATTTTCACCTAAACTTTGTTAAGGTGTTAGAATGAATTATGAAAGATAAACCTTGAAAAATCGAAAAGAATAAAAAATAAGTTCTTAAAATCCAACTATATTTAACGGGGAGGAATCAATGTCAGAATCCATAGCGGCTTGTACATAAGGAGAAACGGGTCCGTTCGCTAAAACCATTATTTTTACCTTAGAACCCATATCAGGTTTATTTTGAACCCCAAATTTTAATTGAGCTTCTTCAGGGATACCATTTGTAATAGTTGATATGACACTATCTACTTTTGATAAAGACAGCGTATGATCACCAGTTACAGATACAATGCATCTCTGAACTTGACTGGTGTCTGGATTCAAAAGGGGATTGTTTAATGCCAATTTAGATTTTTCTATTAAATCAGAGTCATCCCCTGTAGATTCGGCAATCCCGACTAATCCAGTGGGGTACCTTTGGTTCTTAACAAAAATCCTTTTTACATCTGCAAAATCTATATTTACTAACCCGCAATTATTAATCAAATTAACAACTTCACCAATATTCCTAATTAACACTTCATCCATAATTTTGAAACCCGTAATCATCGGAATTTTACCAACAATACGTAAAAGATTGTCATTTGGAACAGTTACAAGAAAATCAGAAGATTCTGCAAGATTTTTAAGACCTTTTTTTGCTCTTATTCCTCTTTGTACCCCTTCAGAATTGAATGGAAGTGAACAAAAAGTAACTACAATAGCCTTATTTTTTTTCGCTTCTTGGGCTATAATAGGTGCTGCTCCAGTCCCAGTACCTCCTCCAAGTCCACATGTTAAAAATACTATATCAGCATTAAGGATTTTATTTAACCTATCACGGTCTTCTTCAGCAGCTTGACCCCCAATCGCAGGATCATTTCCTGAACCTAAACCTTGACATCTTTCTTTACCTATTAAAACTTTCTGGCTTGCATTTGAATAATATAAATCATGAGCATCAGTATTTATGCATACAGTTTCTGCATTACTAATCCCAATATCCTCCAAACGTGAAACCGTATTATTCCCAGCTCCTCCGACTCCTACTACTAATGATTTGATTTTTAAGACTTTCAATAAATCTGCTAAATATTTATCATCATCGCAATTTGGGTTTGTATTGGGATTTTGATTATGACGTGCTATTTCATTAAATCTTTCTCTTACTGATGATCGAGATTTTGCCATTTCTAATATATCATCGACACTCATAAAATTCATCAAAAGAATATAGGTTTTTATAATACGAGAAAAATATCAGAATAATATAAGAAAGTAATATGAAGATAATACGCATAATATGCCTGTAATTTATTCCTTGAATTACTAGAACAATTATTATGTGTTTTTGATATTTAATCAAAAATTTAAAAAATATCAATTTTTTCTCCTGAAATATAGGACAAATCTTTAGAGACTAAAGTTTATAAGTCTATATTTTCATGGTTATCATACTCTAAGGGGTATATTAAATGGAAATCAATAATGCGCAAAATAGCAGCGGAGAATCTGCGGAAAGCTCGAATCATGATGAGCCAATTCAAGTGCGTGCTATAATTTCCTGTCCTAACTGTGGCTACAAAAAGAAGTTTAGAAATCAATTTCTTAGGAAAGATCTGGAGTTACTCACTGTAGCAGTGAAAGTATTTGATTATATCACCTGCAATAAATGTGGAGACCTCATAAAACTTGATTTAGAGTTTAATTTTTAAAAATCTAAATTTATATTCCCATAGGTGCCTCCACCTCCTGGAGTATAGTCGATTTTATCATTTCTAAAAGCATCCACAACCTTAGCTATAGTGTAATCAAATTTTTCAAGTTCATTTATTGGTGTATCAATTAGGATTTCAAATTCCTTTCCAAACTCTTTTATTATTTTATTATATTCGGTTAGAACTGTTTTACTAGTTGTGCTTTTTACACCTTTTACAGAACGGATGATATCTATTAATGGGACAGCATTTATATAAGGTGGTCTATGATTTGGATGTACAGTCTCATGATATGTAGAAATTTTACCAATTCTCTCACTAACTCCCAATTTGATTTTAAAATTTTTATTTTTTTCTTCTTTACAAGCAGGACAGTTCAGTTTATTTTTCGAAACTTGTTCTATATAATCTAATCTTGAAGTAGTAGGATTACTAGAGTAAAAAATAACAAAATCTTCTGTGATCGAGTATTGATTAAAAATACTATTTCCTTGTTTTTTCGCTTTCTTAAATAAGATCCTTCTTCGACATTTGTTGCAGAACATATTATAATACTTGCCAAGTTTTGGATGTAATCCTACGTTAAGTGTTATTTTTCGACTATCTTTTCTTGTAAGTGCTAGAAATATTTCTTCAAAAGACGGGTTATCTATTTCTAACCTATTAAATTCTCGTCCCAAAGAACGTGGATCCTGTGAATGAGCATCACTATTACTGAGGAATGTAATATTCTTCAGGGTTTCTAATTTATCTGCTAAATCAGTATTTGCAGATAATCCCAATTCTAAAAAATGTACGTTATTTAATGCGTCTTGATAACATTCCTTTAAAGTTTCAAATTTATCTTGACGAAAAATAGCCTTAAATGGTGTAAATGCGTGAGCTGGGCCAATTAGACCACCAGAATCTGAAATAACATCAACTAATGCAGATGGTGACAGATTTACTCTTGGTCTTCCACCCCATTCATCCAAAAGATTTTTTGAGTAGGGTTTTAATTTTCTTTGTATTTCTTTAACTGCATGAAAATCAGGAAATAAAACAAGATGATGAATACTTTCCATATCTTCAATTTCTGTCTGAAGGATAAAATATACATCTTTATAAGAAAAAGAGCCATCAGATTCCTTTTTTAAATTGTTTTCCATATATTTAGACCATTCTGGTTGTAAAATATCTCCTGTACCAAGGATATTTAGACCTTTCTTCATACATGTTTCCAGCATTGTATCTAAATTTAACGATTTCGATACTGCGATTGAATGAGGGCTATGTATATGGAGATCAGCACAAAATAAATCCATCAGTTATTATAAACCTTAATTCAATAAAAAGATTTTAATAATAGATTAATTATTTGACGTTAATCTATAACGAGCATTTTATCCTTGGTTTGATCAGTTAATAAAATTCGAAAGTATTCCAATTTATCCTTATAATTAACTCTTTCTAATTTTCCTTCTACTATCACAGATTCTCCTTTTCTAGCGTGCTCACAAAAACGACCTCTAAAAGAATTTATTTCTAATATATCTTTTAATTTAATTTTATTCGGGATTAACATTTTCTCTAACAGTTCAGTACTATCGATTTTATAAGTACAAGGAGTGAATAATGAATCCCTTGAGTCAGTAATTAAAGCCTTGATTTTAATTCTTCCCATGTTTGTGTATTTATAATCATAGTAATCACCCTTCCAGTCATTTGGGCTTTTTATATATCGAATAAAATAATCAACACCATGAAATTTGCCTTGATGAAGCTTTCTTTGTTCATTCTTCAAAAAATTTTTGAAAGAGATATCAGATCCTCCAACCCTCCAATTATAATGGGATTTGTACTCCTCCAAATTATATTTTCTAAGCTTTTCATTTTCTTTCAATAGAAGAGGGAGTTTTTTTAGAAGATTATAGCTATTTTCTGTCCCATAAATAATAATATCAATATCAGAGTCTTCTTTATTTAATCCAATCATTGGAGACCCAGTAATTCCTATTGAATCTTCGGAGATTCCTCCTTTATTAATGAATAATTCACATAAACCTATGGAGTATTGTTCAAGAGTAGTAAGATTGTCCCTTTCTTTCAAGTTTTGTAAATATTCTCTTGGAGTATAGATTTTTTTTATATCTTGATTCTTAACGGCTTGTACCTCAAAATTAAGTTCTTTGGAATAAAAGAGGTACTGGGGATACTTCGATCTCATTAAGGAATAGCGCTGATCTAAATTGTATACTTTTTTATATATGATCCCGTCTTTTATTCTATCCCCTTTTGGGTCGGGATAAAATCTTAAAAAACAGATTTTTCTATCATTTGGATGAAATAAACCTTTCACATCAAAAAATAAGTTGGAATGCTTAGTTTCTATATAATCTCCTTCGATACCCTCAATTATGTCCACGTAACTCACAATAATATTTTTATATTTAGTAGTTTGAAGGTGTTTTTGATTTGATTTTATGTTTTGGAATAGTTTTAATCTTCCTTAATTCTTTTTCAAAATCTCTTTTTTCTTTTTCAAATCTCTGTCTATCCTTTTCTAGCTTTTCTCTTTCTCTCCTGATGTTATTTTTATCATTCTCTAGTGAAGTTTTTTCCTTAGCAATTCGTTTATAATCCTCATTTAATCTTCTAAGTTTTTCCTCTAAATCTGGAATTTTATACATTAATGAGTTATATCTATCTTCAGCACGAGGAACCTTTCTTTCTAATTCTTTAAATCTTGCTTCATGTTGTCGATTTCTTTTTTCTAAATTGCTTGAGTCTTTATCTATTTTGTCTTTATATTTTTTTAAATCCACTTTTTTTTTCTCAATTTCACGCGCTTTTAGGTCTAAATCCTGTTTTTTATACTTAGTTTTTTCTCGTTCTTCTTTTAATCTTCTTCTTTCGTCAGATATTCTATTTTTTTCATCAATTATCTCCTTCTTTAAGTTATCCCTCTCTTTAGATAAATTTTTCACTTCATTTCTTAAATCCATTAATCTATCTTCTAAATCATTAATAGTCCTTTCTAATGCACTTTCTCTTCTTTCCATACCAGGTAGCTTTGTTTTAATTTCCTTGAAGCGGTTTTCTGAGTTTTCCTTTTCTCTCTCTAATTCCCTTTTTTCACTTCCTAAGTCATCACGTATTTTGTCTAATTTCTCTTGAAATTTGTCTATTTGAGCTTTCTTTTCATTTAAGGTTTCATTTTTTCTCTTATAATTTTCTCTTAATTGGTTTTCTTTTAATGCTAATTCGTTTTTTTGCTGTACTATCTCATTCTTTCCTTTTTTTAATTCATTACGTAATATATCCCGTTTTTCTGAAAGATTCCTTACTTCATTTTCTAGATTCTTTCTTTTTATTTCAAGATTCTTGATATTATCGTCATAATTTTCAATTTGGTTAACCACTTTTTCCCATTCGCTCTTTTCCTTATCTAGAGCAATTCTTTCTTTTCTTAATTTCTTTAATAGCTTTCTATCTGGAAGAAGATCTACTTCTTCATCTGGTGTTTTTTCTCGAATCTGTTGCTTGGGAATAGGTTTTTCATTCATAAGTATTCAATCAATAACTGATTTTGTTAATAAATTCATATGAATATTGACTCTAAAGTGTTTGTACTTAATATCAAAGTTTCTTCTTACAGTTAATTCTATTTATATAGTTTAATTCACATTATTCTCATGTAGTTATTATATAAAAAATTATTGAATGGAAGTATCGTAAAAGCTATTTTATTAAATGGTGTTTATTAAGTGGAATTTGACGAGGAATTTGATGAAGATTTAGAGTTTGATGAAGATCTGGAGGAAGATTTAGATGATATTCCTATTGATGATTTGACCTCAAAAACACCGAGAGATAAGGGTGTTCCAGAAGGGAAAAAGATTTCTGTATACTTTATGAGTACGATCGGTCCCGGCGAAAAAAAACAAAAATTACTCATTAATACAGAAAATCTTGTAGGAGATATTAAGGAAACAGTTGCAAACCTATTTGGTTTAGATTCAGATGATTTTTATTTAAGCTCTGGGGGTGTAACAATGGATGAACAAAATCCAATGAAAGAATATTACATAGATGATGGAGATGACATACTTTTAATCCCTGCTAGTATTGCGGGTAAAATTTAATATAGAAAACGATTAGAAAATATCCTGGATCTTTCTAAATTTTTATTCTTTTTTTGTTCTTGAGGGAATTAAAGCAATTTCATCATCATCATCAATATCATAATCATCTATATGAGATTCGGGATTTAATAAAATCCCGCCTGAAGATAAATGAAAAACATCTTGTTCATAGTTGAATAAGACCCCAATCTTATTTTTAACATTGTTAACAATGTCTGATGTATCAACAATAACAATTTTAGTTTTCTCTCCTGGTTCAACTAAAGATCTTACATATACACGAATTTGGTCTTTCATTTCAATTGTATTCACAGGTGGAGTATAAATAATCTCCTTATCAGTTTTATATCTGTTTTTTAACATATCTTCGATTAACACTTTTCTCTCGTTGGTATCAAAATATAGCATCTCCTGAATAAACTGAATCTTTTCGGTTTTTGATAAATCTAATTGATTTATTTTGTCTAGGTCTTCTTGATTAAAAACAGAAAATATGAATTTATTAATTATTGGTATATCTTCGTAGGATTCTTCAGCTTCTACATATTTCTCTATTAAAGGCATAGCATTATAATAATCTTCAAGGATATCTTCTTTATTTTGTTGAATCGCCTTAGGTTTTGGTAAAATTTTCTTTTTTTTCAGTTTATCAAATGGAATATCCTTAGCTTGGATCACTGTATAGAGCGTACTAGTTGATAGTACTGTTACACTTCCAACATTTAGGGTGAGAAACAATGTAGAATTTTCAATACGAAATATGAAAAATGCTATGTAGATAATAATAACAATGAAATAAAGAGTGATGAGACTAATTAGCCTATTTTTTTTCCTCATGATTTTTTGATTAGATTATTTTCTAAATTTTTAATATCTAAATTTAAATATAAATTCCTTTGGAATAAAATTGGAGTTTTAATATTCATTCACCTTGAACTGATTTCTTTACCTTAGAATAGTGCATTAAATCTAGTTTAAACCCATTTCTACCATTTATTTTTTCAATTTTTACTATTTTTAGTTCAGTTAATATATCTAAATATTTTTTAATAGTACTGTGATTTTTTTTTAACCCATTTGCTATTTCTGTAATTTTAAATACTTTTTTTTCTTCTTTCATAAAATTGATAATATTTTGAATAAGATCTTTATTCAGATAATAGTGAAATTTATCCAACTTTGGATTTGATTCGAAAGTAAAGAATATTCTATGATTGTTTAATTTCTTAGATCTTACAAATCGGAACTTTTCTAAACAGGATAAATGCCATAAAGCCTGATTACTTCCAATTTTTAGTATCTTCATTATTTCATTGATATTAGAAGGTTTTTTATTTATATAGTTAAAAATTTCATTCCTAATTGGATTCTCAATAATATTATTTTTCATTAATCGAGTTCCAGGGATAATCACTCTTTTCTTTATTAATGACTTTATTATTAGCTCTATTTTGTTTCTATTTATATCAGGATTAAGTCGTACCCTATTATTTACAAATTCTATTATATCATTGATTGAAAAAAAGGTCTTTTTTGTTAAATATTCCTTTACTATGCTTAACACCATAGATTCTTGATCTTCCAGAGTTTTCATGAGTTTCTTTTTATATTGGGTTTGAAATTCTTGCTTCTTTTGCTTAAAATTCTCTCTAAATCATCTTTTAATATTTGATATATATTAATAGGCATTCATACAATTTATAATATAATTTCTTCAGGTTTGATTATACTTTTTTTTAATTAGAAATTCTATTGAAAAACTTCAAAATCATTCCAATGGGTTTTATTATATCTTTTTATTGTGATTTAATTAAATTTTAAAATATAATAAATCATAAAATCAAAAATAAAAAAATTGGAAGTGATCTGAATGAGTTTTGAAGACGAATTCGATGAGGATTTAGTCGGGAATGAACCTGTAAAATCTAAGACTCCTATGACTAAAATCCCTTCAGCAGGAAAGAAAATTACATTGTACTTCATGTCAACTATTGGCCCTGGTGAAAAGAAGGAAAAATTGACTGTAAATGATGGAAATTGTGTTGAAGATCTCAAACAAACGTTAGGAAACTTATATGGACTAGATCCTAACGACTTTCATTTATCATCTGGTGGAGTAACTATGGATGAAAATAGTGCACTAAAAGAATATCATGTGAATGATGGAGATGATATTCTTTTGATCCCTGCGAGTACTGCTGGGTAAACTTATATAATTTTCTTCATAAATTATAATATAAGGGCATTTAGCCCTTTAACTTTTTTTATTTTTTTTATTAATGTTAATGGTGATAATATTGGATAAGGGTTCAGATTTTTTCGGAAAAGGATTATCAGTTGAAGAAAGAAATCTATATGACCGTCAGTTTCGACTTGAAGGTTGGTCACAGAATTTGATGAAAGCCTCGAGAATATTAATAGCGGGAGTAGGGGGATTAGGTTGTGAAATTGCTAAAAATCTAGCTATGCTCGGAATTGGTCAAATTGATTTAGTTGATTTAGATATCATTGAACATTCGAATTTAAATCGTCAAATTCTTTTCACGGGAGCAAAATTTGGTGAGGCTAAAGCAATTGTTGCGGCTAGGAAACTACGAGAAATTAATCCTAATATCATTGTTAAGGGTTATCACACTTCCTTAGAGCGATTGAATCCCGCGATTTATAGGGCTGCTGATGTTATAGTAGGAGGACTTGATTCGATGAATGCACGTTTAAATTTAAATGCTCAATGTATAAGGTTCAAAAAACCTTATGTTGATGGAGGTGTATCCGGTTATCATGGTCATCTATATACAATCTTTCCTTATCAAAATGCTTGTTATGAATGCAATCCCTTACCTGTGGCAGAAGATGATGAGATGGCCGCATGTACTGTTGTAGGTGTCCCTAGAAAAAGAATTCATTGTGTTTTCAAAGGAGACATGGCATTTAAAGAAAAATTTGACAGAGATCCAAATCCTAAGGATTTAAATGATGTTAAATTTATTCAGGAGTTTGCGAATGAATTAGTTAATAAACATAACTTTTTACCTGAATATACTGAAGATGATATTGTAAAAATTATCGATAGACATGATCCTGGGATAATAACAATCAACGCTGTTATTTCTGCATTACAATCACATGAAGTTGTAAAAATACTCCACTGGAAAAAAGGTCATAAAGGATTAGGTGAACCCATTCGAAGTTATATTATATTTAATGCAATGACAATGAAATTCTATCACATTGAAAAACAACGAAATTTAGAATGTTCTCAGTGTGGTAAAAATGTTCGAAGAGTTACTATTAAATTAGGATCTCAATCACCTTGTGAAAATATAATTAATATCTTAGAAAAAAACGGTTTTAAATTGGATCCGGATTCTGAACCAATCCTTACTTTATTGGATTTCGATGATATTAAAATTATAGAATTAGAACAAACCCCTGATGAAAATTATTTAAGAAATTATGAACTTATTACTGCTGCGGGGTTCAAAGATGGAGAAATCTTCATAACCTTAAAATTGAAGTAATAATTTACCAAAAATCATATTAAAGAAATGAATTTGTATGGAAAATTAAATAAAATAAATGATAAAAAAGAGGTTTAGAAATGAGTATAAGAAGTAGTCGTATTTCCCAAGATTTTGCAGGATTAAAAAAAATGTTAAAAGAAGGTAGCATTATTCAATTAAAACCATTTAATCCAAATAAGAAGAGTATCGACCATTTAGCTTTAGCTATTAAAGGTCCTAAAGGTACTGCATATGCAGGTGGTATCTTTAAATTGGAAATAAAATTTCCTACTCAATATCCCAAAAAACCACCCTTTGTAAGAATGCATACTCCAATTTGGCATCCAAATTTTTGGCCAAAACCCACTGAATATAAAGGACAGAGAAATATTTGCTTGGCTTTAGTAGATCCTTCTTTAATTGGTAAAAAAGGTGGGTGGAGCCCATCAAAAACCGCAATAACCGTTGTCCGAGCGATCATTGCTATGTTAAATACCCGTGGCAAATATGTAAACCCAACAGATGTTTTTAATAAAAAAGCTGCAATTGAAATGATGAAAAATCCGAAATTTTTTGAGAAAAAAGTCAAAAATCTTGTCAAAAAATATGCGAATAAGAAGTGGTGATTTCCTAAATGGAAGAAAAAGAGCTAGCTAATAATTCAATTAAAGATGTAATTAAAAAGAAGATTAAAGAAAAGATAAAAAAGGAATTATTAGATGAAATATGTGAGGAACTTAAATTAGAAGAAGAAGAGTTAACTGAAGAAATAACATCTATGCTTTCGCAAAAATCCTCTACTAAACCAATAATAAAACATTCAAAGGAACCTACAGCTAAAATCGTAGAGAAAATAAGGACTGATTCTCAAAAAGAGCAGGAGATCCAAAATGAGGTATTTATTTCTGTAAAAGCAATCCTTAAAATCGCAAGTCATTCCCTTAAGTATGCTAACACTAATATTCCAAAAACTGATTGGGTGGAAGTTATTGGGCTTCTTGCAGGAAAATTAGATAAAGATGATATACTCCATATCGAAGATGCTTATCCAATGGGTCATGGAACAGCAGTTTATGCAGAAATTAAAGATTATAAGAATTATGTGAGAGCTTTTAAAGATATCAAAAAACAAAGATTATTTATGTGTGGTTGGTATCATTCGCATCCAACATTCGGCTGTTTTATGTCTAGAGAAGACATTGGTACTCAAGAAAGATATCAAAAACTTTGGGATAAAGCAGTAGCACTTGTAATTGATCCTTATCTTATTGATGGAACATCTACTGGATTTGAAATATATCGAGCAAATCTGAAAACAAAAACATGGTATCCTTTATTATATGGAATTAAAGGAACATTGGATATCCGTATGCTGCCAGATATTTTGGCATTTATGAATCCTATCATTCAAGGGAAACCTGTATATCTAGAATACGATGAAGGATAAATAATAAAATTAAAGGTGGTAAAAAACAGTGGTGAAAACTAAATCAATAGCCGTAATACTGATTGTGTTTACAATAATAGGGATAATCCACGGTTCAATCCTAAATTCTGTTAATGTATTTTTAAGTTGGCTATTGATTGGAATCTGGTTAATATTTTCTTTTAAAGTGTTGAAAAATATTAAACAACACCGTGAATATAATTCACCTCATAATACAGCATTTTTTACAATTGCTCCCGTATTTGTTGGAATTTTTTATTCAATATGGGGAAATTTTACAGGTTTATTGGGTGAAAATCTTTTAGAAAGCACTGATTTATATTTAAGTTGGTGGAGCATTCTATTTGGTTCTCCCTATGTTCTTTTTGGTTCAATTTCTTTATATCGTTGTTTTAAGAAATATAATGTAATTTATTTTGGTACAAAATCTGTCGATGCCCGTAAATTTGGTTATATCCTTAGCGTCTCAATTCTGTTTTTTATTATTATTTATTGGATAAGTTTTTACTCTTTTGTCGAATATTATGACTCTTATTTGCTCCCTGTTCATTTCCTTATAGATCTTAATCTTTTGATATTGCTTATTAGTACGATATTAATTATACTTTTCCCTGGATTATTTGGGACCCGATCACGGTTACCACAATTAACAAGAGATTACATTACACAACGTACAAATAGATTAAACCAATTAACATCACCGAGAAGTAATACTACTCCTAGAAGATATAGAGAAAGTATCCGTACAACAACAAGATCATCCCCAACACCCTCAACTAGAACAGTAACTAATAGATCAAGATCAGTTAGTTATTCATCAAGATCAACACCTACATCACAAATAAAAACTACAACTTCAAGGTCTAAAACAACAGCTAGAACAACAAGAACAGGATCAACAGGAATACAAGTTAAAAGTCAAAAGAGTGCAAGAAAAATAACCAACTTTAATCTATATAAACCAAAAGCAGCACGGTTGTCAAAGGAGGATTTCAAATGTATTTTTTGTTTTAAATTACCTAAATTTCCCGAAGATAGAGGAAGAGGAATAATCCTATGCCCAAACTGTAGATATCCTGCTCATGCGGATGAATTTAAGGATTGGTTGCGAAGTTCAAACCTTTGTTCTCGATGTAATGCTCCTATCCCCACAAGCTATAAGAAAAATCCTAAGATATTGACTGTTAAAAATTATATAATTGTACTAAAGCACTTTGTAAACAATAAAAATTAATATCTTTACCAAATCTAAAATCATTATTATTTTAACTTTAATTTCCTCTTTAAATCCCCAATTGTTGTTTTTAATTCCGCATACACATTATGTGGGTGAATACTCTCGAAGCTTTCAATAATAAATTTAATTTCATTATCATCTTCAATATTTGGAAAGTCTCTCAAAATGAAATTTTTTGCCATCTCTCTTATTACATCTTCAGAAAATAGTGGTTTTAAGTGAGCACTTCTTACCAATTCAGCTTCTTCAGGTCTTTTTAACACAGATTGTATTTTACCACTCATGGATTCTTCTATTACATCAATAATATCTAACACATCAATCTTATGGTTGGATAAATCTTTTATTTGTACAATAATGGTACCAATTGACCTCTGATTGTGTGATGAGAATGGGAGAATATTAATTAATTTCTTAAGATCTTCTTCTGAAATATTAATATCTTTTCTGGTTTTGATGATTTCAGATGCATATTCTTGCGACATTTCCTTAGCACATGGACATACTGTCATTCCGACAGCACTTGCTCCAATAAAATAAGTATATTCAATTTCATCAGGTGATATTCTGTTAGCTTTAACGAAAGAGCTAATATCATAAGATTTTTGGATATTTCTTGTATTGTTTTCTCTAACTTGAACAACAATCTTTCCTTCTAATTTTACTTCCGCTTTTGAAGTATATGGATGTTTTTCTAATAGTTTTCGAACTATCCTATCGCCTACTAACTCAATTATAGGAGTGGGTTTGAATATTACCTCATTTATTACCTCCTCTATAGTTTCTGAAGTTCTTGACATGTGAATGCCACGTTGTTGAGCAGGAAGGTCGATTAACGCTGAAATCTTTGGATAAAATGAGTATTTTTTATTCTCCTGTACAATTTCAACTTTTTTCTCTAGCTCAACTATCCCAACTTTATCTATTGCAATATCAAATGCGGAACCAGAATCTTGAAGATCCATTTTAAATTTATGAATTTTCATTCACCAATATAATATTTTTTTTCTCTAATTTAGAAAAAGAAGAATCGATTTTAATAGTTAATATAAATTAAGGTAATCATTTGAACTTAAGAATTAGATAATTTGAAATAACTTAATGTTATAGTATAATATTAAAAAAACAAGTTCAATCACTAGACTTTAGTTAATGTATTCATGTATGAAACCATAATTCATAGTCCCTATGCATTGATAGGGGATACTCTAGATTTAAAGAAGAATGTATCAATAGAAATTGATAAGCAAGGGATAATCACTAGCATTTCGTACAACAATCCCGAAGAAAACATTCAACCCTTAAAAAGTGATCAATCTACATTATTAATCCCGGGTTTGATAAATTCTCATGTTCATATTGGAGATAGCTTTGCCAAAGAAATAGGTATTAATAAGGAATTAACTGAAATTGTAGCACCACCATTTGGGCTGAAACATAAATTGCTGAGACAGACACCAAAGGAGAATATAAGAATTGGTATAGAAAAAGCAATTCTAGAGATGCTTTCAAACGGGATCACCTGTTTCATAGATTTTAGAGAAGGAGGTACCGAAGGTGTAGATCTTCTGAGAAATGTTTTAAAGTCTACATCAATTAATTGTTTAATCTATGGTAGATTCATGGATGAGAGTGAAATAGAGTTAATTTTTGAGCTAGCTGATGGTGTTGGATTAGCGAGCTATGATCAAATTTCAATAAATAATAAGAAATATCTTTCAAAATCAAAACTTGATTCGAAAAAGTTGATAGCTTGTCATTTTGCAGAGAAAGTTCGTGATTCTAAGTTATTAGAGGATATGCTCAAGGATAATCTAGTTGATGTCATAATCCATGGGACAAAATTCACTAAAAATGATCTTATTCAAATACAAGATAAAAAGAAGTCTTTAATTTTATGTCCTCGCTCTAATGGGTATTTTGGATTGGGATTTCCACCTATTACCGAAATCTTACAACTAGGAATTCCTATATCTCTTGGAACGGATAATATTATGGTGAATAATGTAGATCTGTTTGAAGAAATGCGGTATTTATACCGAATTTTAAGAGTATTAGGAAGCTATGACAAATCAATACAGTTAACGTCAAAAGAGTTACTAAAAATGGTTACTATAAACGCTGCCAGAAATTTTAGAATAGAAAAAAAAATGGGATCTATTTCCGAAGGAAAAGCAGCAGATTTCTTTGTAGTTGACTTGAATGCACCAAATTTCTACACTAAAGATCTAAGTAAATCCAATATTTACGATATTATTGCCCAAAGAACTAAATCAGAAAACATTAAAAAGACTTATATAAGAGGAGAAGTAGTATTTGAGAGAAATTGAAAATCCTTATATTATATTAAGTGCTGCTATGACAATCGATGGAAAGATCGCTTCAAGATCCGGGGATCCTGAACTCTCGGATGAAGAAGATTGGAAAGAAATCCATAAACTAAGAAGTCAAGTTGATGCTATTATGGTTGGAAAAGGTACAATTCTAAAGGATAATCCAAAACTACATATTAAATTTTTCGATCATAAAGGATACTATAGAATTGTTATAGATAGTACGTTATCCATTCCAATAGAATCCAATGTGATCTCGTTTCAACCAGAAATTTATCAGACTATTATATGTACAACGGAAAATGTTCCAATTAATAAAATAAGACGATTTGAGGCCCATAAAGTAAAAATCCTCCAATCGGGAAAAGGAGCTCAAGTGGATTTGAGAAATCTCATGCCACTTCTAAAGGCTATTGGAATAAATACAATATTACTGGAAGGAGGGGGAAATCTAAATTGGAGTTTCATAAGAAATGATTTAATTGATGAAATAAGGTTAACTGTGGCACCTTGGATTGTTGGTGGTAAGAAGGCAATCAGCCTAGTGGAAGGTGTAGGATTTAATACTATGAACGAAGCAGTAAGATTTAATTTAATTGAATCAAGACATCGAGATAACTATATTCTGCTTAAATATAAAAGGAACAAGTTATGAATCAAAAAAATATTAAAGATTTAAAAAAAATCGGTCTTAGAAAATTAAGAGAGATTGTAAGTGAAATTAAGTCTCGTTTACCAAAAGAAAATCGATCAATAATTACATATTCAAAAAATTTCACATTATCCTTGTCAAATTATTGCCAGAATTTCTGTGGATACTGTTTTTATAACCATAGAATTCCAAAAAATGGAGGAGAAGGAAATGTTGTATTGCTTGGAGAAGAACAGATGGATGAAATAATTAAAAAAGGTATTAATTACAATTGCAAAGAAGCATTAATAATGTCAGGTGAAAAAGTAGAGAAATTTGATAATGTAAAAAATGAATTAAAAAAACGGAATTGTACTGATTTTATTGAATTTGTAAGAGTAATTTCTAGTAATTTGTTGAAATTAAACTTACTACCTCATACAAATATAGGAATCCTTACTTTTAATGAACTAAAACAATTAAAGAATTATAATGCTAGTATGGGGCTTATGCTTGAAAGTACTAGTATGAAGTTATTCAAGAAAGGAGGTGTCCATGAGCAATCACCAGGCAAGCTTCCCAAAAACCGTGTAGAGCACATACAGAATGCAGGTAAGTTGAAAATCCCATTTACTACAGGTTTACTTTTAGGAATAGGTGAAAATATAGAAGATAGAATAAGAGACTTGTATTTAATTAAAAAATTTCATGATACGTATGGTCATATTCAAGAGATAATTATTCAGAATTTTGTAGATAAACCGGGAATTCCATACAAACCAAAAAGAGCAATTAGTATTGAAGATATTCTAAGAGTTATTGGAATTGCGAGAATGATTTTTGAAAATAATATTTCGATTCAAGTACCTCCAAATTTAATATCTGGATTTGAAAAAGAATTTATAGAAATGGGTATAGACGATTTTGGAGGAATTTCACCATTTACTTTAGATTATATAAACCCAGAAAATCCTTGGCCTCAAATTGATCAATTAAGTAATATCTGTAGATCTAACGGGTATCTCCTCAAAGAAAGGCTACCAATTTATGAGAAATTTATAACAAAAAATGGTTTCTGCCCGGAAAATATTAAAAAAACAATAGATAATATAAATAATAATGGGTTTTGAAAATTTTTTTCATATTGAAAGAGATATAAGGGAGATTTTGAAGAGAGCATTAGATAGTATTGAGATTACCTCTGAAGAAGCTTTAAAACTATTAAATGTTCATGGTAAGGAATTTTTCGCTTTACAATATACAGCAAATGAACTTTGTTTTGAAAAAAAAGATGATGTAGTGACATTTGTGATTAATCGAAACATTAATTTTACAAACGTTTGCTTTCAAGGTTGTAAATTCTGTTCTTTTAGTTTACCTACTAGTCATGAGGATGCTTTCATACTTAACTTAGAAGAAATTAAGAATAGAGTAATTGAAGCAAAGGAATTAAATTGTTCCGAGGTTTGTATTCAAGGAGGAATAAATCCTGAACTTAAGTTTGATTACTACTTAGATATTCTTAAAGTAGTTAAAGAAGTGGATAAAAATATGCATACTCATGCTTTTTCTCCTCAAGAAATCTATTTCATGTCAAAATTATATGATAGTTCAATAGAAGAGACCCTAAAGGAATTAAAGAAGGCGGGATTAGATTCTATTCCTGGTACCGCAGCTGAGATTTTAGTTGATGAAATTAGACAAGTTATTTGCCCAAATAAAGTATCTACTCAACAGTGGATTAACATTATCACCACAGCACATAATTTAGGAATTCCAACAACCTCAACTATTATGTATGGGCATATAGAATCTAATAAGGATAGAATTGAGCATTTGAATGTGTTAAGAAAAATTCAAGAAGAGACGGAAGGATTTACAGAATTAGTACCTTTACCCTTTGTAAAGGAAAATCCTATTTTATCGAAGTTAGAAAAACATCCATTAAATCCTAGTTATGGAATGGCGGATTTAAAATTGTTTTGTGTTTCACGCATATTTTTGAATAATTATATAGATAATTTACAATGTTCTTGGCCAAAATTAGGACCTAAATTTGCTCAAGTCTCTTTGAACTATGGGGTAAACGATTTTGGTGGAACTCTAATTGAAGAAAATATATCTAAGAGTGCAGGAGCAGAATTTGGTGAATATCTTCCTCCAGAAGAGATCATTAATATAATTGAAAGCGCAGGAAAACATCCTGCTCAAAGAGACACCTTATATAATATTAGGAAATACTATTAGTGTTTAGTGAGCCTGTAAATACTCTAAAATATATGTTTGAGCAATTAAATCTGTGTTGACCATTCCTAATACTTTTCCTTTTTCTACTACTGGCATTGCAGAAATCTGATATTGTTCCAGCTCTCGCACTATATCTACTATAGAGAAATCAGGCGATGCTGTAATAACATTCTTAGTCATAACATTTTCAAGAATTGTATCACATCTATTGGATGCAACTGCGGCCGTGACATCCCAATCTGTTACGACACCGACAAGTTTATCTTCAGAAAGTACTGCTATTATTCCACTGTTTTCCTTTATCATTAATTCAGCAGCTTCTTGAATGTTGCTATTTACATCAATAGTTGGGATTGATATCATAATATCTTCTGCTGTGCGTTCGCTTTCTTTAGAAGTTAAACGTTGGAGACTAATCCGTTCAGCTGCTGTACTGGGGAGCATATCAGGATTTACTGTCAATAAATTAACTAATTCAATCATATTATGGTGAATAACATCTTCTCTATATTCTTCCCCAGCTACTAATCTTTGTTTTGAGAGTTCTCTAAACTCTTCAGAATGATCTTCCAGCCATTTTTCTACTTTTTTACGATCTCCTAGCATTTCTTCAGGTATCTGTAATTTCTCTGGAGATTTAATGATGTGTTCTTGTGCAGCAAAGATAACACCCCCAGAATTAACCAAGTAATCATTAGCAATCATAACTCCTCTTTCTCTGTAAACTATTTGTTCCATTCTAGTTCTGGCTGCTTTTCTGTTGGGATCTGGGCTATAAGTGTTCGCCCCCTCTACTATTAAGGACCATTTTCCCATTCGTTCAACTGTAGTAGATGGGGATTCGGAGGGTCTTACTCCTAAATAATTGAAAATTGGGGCTGCAGGAATCAAACAAAATGCATTCTCAAGAAGTAAATTATTTCGATTAGTTGAATATTTAGTAGGATGTTTGTATCCTTCTGAGATGATGTTTTTCTGGAAGTAATTACTAGTTACAAGACGGTTTTCTTCCCATAACTTGAAAAGATCATCTACTGGTAAACCAGTTTCATTATATAAATAACCCTCTAGATCACTAATCCCAATTACTTTTGCTTCTGGAATTCTTTCTTTTAGGATACGGGCTGCATGAGCGCCAACAGCTCCAAATCCTTGAATCAAAATTTTTAAATCCTTTATTTCAGGAATTTCTAGATTGGCAAATTGAGATAGAACTCTCAATCTTGGCAGAATTTCTAGCAAAGTTTGTAATGCAATTACAACGCCCCCAGCAGCAGCTCCAAGTTCATCGATACGATTTCCACCCATGTCAGCGGGTTTAGAAACAGCATAATCTAACCCATTTTCAATAGCTATCGTCTTCATATCAGCATCGTTTGTTCCAACGTCTGGTCCTGGTACGTAGATATCTTTATATCTTTTAATCAAGCGTGCAAATCCACGGATTACTTCATTATGATCCTCTGGTGAGAGATCTCGTTCCGCAACTATTCCTGCTTTACCTCCACCATATGGAAGGTTCGCCGCTGCATTTTTTAAGGTCATACCACGAGCTAAATTATGAATATCTGATGGTAATATATCAGGGAGCATTCTAATACCTCCCATACTCGGTTTTCCCATACTTAAATTATCAACAACAAGATATCCTCCAATTTCGATAGGGGATTTTTCATCCCAGATACAAGCTACTAGATGTGGACCTAATTTATCAGTAACAATTTTAAGTCGAGATAAGAGATGTTCATCAGCATTGCTAAATTCTAAATAACAACGTCCATTATCCTTTTTAAGCCTATTCTTAAGAGTCGCTTCAGGTAAGCGATCTTTAATATAAGCATCCATAGTCTTTGGGATCATAATTTCATCCTACAAAGTAATATATTTTAGCAATATCAATAAGATTTAATAATTAAATATACTTTCACTTTTGATAATTTTATTTTCTTCAGAATCTAATTTTTTTTATATGTAAAACCATTTTAATAAGTAATCGATTTAATCGAAAACTAAGAATGGTGTTATTATGACAATATCAATTATAGCAACTGTTAAGATTTTAGAAGGTAAAATGGAGGAAGCTAAAGCAGCTTTAAGGAGAATAGTTCCAAAGATTAAAGAATCAGAACCTGGAACCATTGAATATTCACCCTTTACCGTAAAAGATAAACCGAATATTATTGTTTTTATTGAAAAATATGCTGACGAGGCTGCTCTAAAAGCACATGGGGCTAATTTAAGGAAAAATATGGCGGAGTTTAATCCCTGTTGTGTTCCAGAAAGACCCGCTATTCAATCTCTTGAAGAAATATAATTAATTTATTTTTTTTTATTTATTCATCTTGAATATAAGGTTTTCCAAGGAGTATACATATTTCAGCTTTCTTCAATTCTCTTCCTAAATAGTTTAGATGATACAAATTATCTGTTATTTCCTGCTTTATAATTTTTTTACTGAGTGCTTCAGCATTTTCTCCAATAAAAGTATGGAGTAAGTTTTCTTTATTTGAATAGAAAAGAACATAAATTTTTTTTTGAAACTGATCTACAAAAATTCTAAAATAACCCTTATCATCGGGACGATAATCAGGAATTAATTTATCTACAATGATTGCATTATGATCTTCAATTTGGGGTACCCTTTGCTTTGTTTTACCTTTAGCTTTAAACAAAGATAATCCTTGATTTATTGGAGGAGTATTTTTATATTTTGATAAATAGCTGAGTTTTACACAATCTTTCAATTCACTCACACCTCCAAATAATTTAGGACTATGTTCAACAGTAAACAATATCCCAATGTCTAATTCTACAGCAATACTCGCAAGGAGGCCATTAATTCCCACAGAATCTATATCCATCAATTCTACAACATTTGAAATACCAAAAAAGAGAGGGATTTGATGTTCTAATGGGAGTTTTTTGTATAGGAAATAAGCTTCCAATGAGTTACAAATACCAGGAGCTATAGGTGTTTCTAATAGGGGGTCAGCAATTAATTTAGTAAATCCGTGAGTATTCAATTTCTTTGTTAGATATTGTAGATTTTCAATACGAGTTTGGGGATTTTTAGGAAAAATTTCCTCTTTAATATTTGTGGGCAGTATTACAATAGGAATCTCTTTAGGGATATCAATAAATTCTTTATAATTATCAATATCAAAACTAAGGATCATATCAATTTCCATGTCTACTGCTGCTAATATTTCAGAAGTATCCATAGAATCAACACTGACCAATGTATTAAAATTCTCTCTTAGGATTTGGATTATTTGTTTTACTCTCAAGGGATTTGGCTTATTTGATACGCAGCCTATATCGATAATATCTGCTCCAGAATCAATATAATGCTTTGCTTTCCTAATTATGCTTTTATTACTTTTTTCTGTACAATTTACTATTTCAGCGATAATAGGGGGGGGTAGATTTCTCCCTACCATTACCTCGGATTTATCTTTATTAATATAGAATGTATGATTTCCTAAATTTTCTTTAGCATTGTCATATTGTTCTCGAACTATTTGATTATAGAGAGTTTCCCCTGAAGTTTCAATTAACTTGTTAGCAGGAATAGTATTAGACAATTCTACACCCTCAATGTTTTTTAATAATGCAGGGAGATCTGAAGCAAATTCAGGACCTTTCCTTATTCTAACAGAAAACTTTTCTTCTAAAGACGTAGAGTCCCATTGTACAAAACCAGGTAATAGAATAATATCATAATGAGAAATTGGTTTACTTATAAGAATTGTTTCAATTAAAGATTCATTTAAGAAAGCAGAAACAGAAATAGGTGCTACTTCTATTTCAATAGAATGATTTTTAATGGGTTTTATTACTTTTTTTATAATTGGATAACTTTGTGTGCCCGTGATAATAAGAATTTTAATCTAAATCACTCATTAATTTATCTTTGTCAAATGGAATAAAAATATCGTCTAGGATTGACCCAGATGCTTCCTTAATTTTTAAATTGTCTATAATATGCTTAAAACTTCCCCCTAAAAGTCCATTTGCTATAAAAGTTGCACCTTGAGCTGCACGCTTAGCAATTTGGCTATATGTCTTCATTATTCTCACAGGTGCTACATCTTGAAGGCCCTTTTTTATCCTATTTTCAATATATCTCAGGTTTGCGCCTCTTCCTGCTAACAATATCTCTTTGATTTTATCTTTTTTTGAGAAGGATGAAGAAATTCCAAAAACTGCTTTTTTTACGCTTGATATATAAGCTTTTAAGGCGGTTTTTACTTGTGCGTCATGTTCTACTAATAAAGCTATTTCTTTTAGACTTAGGTCAAAAAATCCGGCAATAGAAGCGACTCCTCCTTTATATATGTTTTCTTTATTGATATTTCTAATCAAATAAGCCAATTCACCATCAAGGCTTCCACATGCTCTAAAGCCCATAATATTTGAACCTCCAATGCCATCAATAATTTGTCCATTTTCAACTGCTAAAACAGCAGTAAAACCATATCCAATTTCTACTAAAATGAAATTTGATTCTTCTGGTATAATTTGATATGTTTCAGTCTGATCTCTAATTCCAACAACAGCAGTGCACAATTTATCAGCAGTCCCCATGTCAATTTTGTTAATTTTACGATATTTTGGAACGGTTGGAAGATGTTTAACACTGGGCACGATTACGGCTTTAACGGGTTCAGCTTTTATTAGCCTTAAAATTTCTCCTAATCCCAATAGTTTTTTCTGATCTTCTTGTTTAAATTTTAATAAGGTAAAGAAAATATCTTTCTCTGTTAATTCCTTCACATCTTTTAAAGGGAGACCAAAACCACTCGGAGCAACCATCATATCGATATTTTCAATTGATTGAATTATATCTATTGCTTTTTGAGGTTCTTGAATTATTTCTTTAGAAGGTATTGAAGTATCCAAAATTATTTCATCATTATCTAATCCAAAAAAATCCCAAGATTTACTTCCCGGATCAATACCTAACACTTTCAATTTTTTCAATGTAGTTAAATTATTTGATAGTTTTATATAATTTCTATTTTTAAATTAAAATTGTTACTTTGAAGAAGAATAAACCTGATTCTAAGCATTGGAAAAAGCTCGAAGAAAGGATTACATGGTTTTTTTATTAAATTTTAGGTTAAGATATAAATAATGATAAAAATTTCATTACTCACTATATAAAAATATAAAACGATAGGGTGATTGAACATAGCTGTAATGGTATATGTATGCAAGATATGTGGGGAATCGATGATCATGGAAAAAAAGCCAAGCCGTTGTCCATTTTGTGGCGCCTATAAGAAATACCTTGTAGATTCCAAAGAATATGATGATACTGGAGATTGGGATGTAGAATTAAATGAAACTGATAAAGCTAATGCTGAAAAAGCTTTAGGAGTTGAGGTTTCTAATACTCTTTTTTATAAATGTTCTGCAAAAAAAGTTAAAGAAATTGATGGTCAAAAGCTATTTAAGATACTTGGGAAGGTTGAAAATGAACATGCCTCAGTTTGGAAAAAAATCTTAAAATTAGATGAGATTAAATGGGAGCCTGCTGAGACATGTGAAGATGATTATAAAGCAGATTTAGAAGATTCCCATGCACGTGAGGAGAGAGCCATAAAATTCTATGGCGAAGCAGCAGCAGCAGCAGAAAATCCTCGAGTAAAGGAAATTTTCCGGGCTTTTGTTGAAGTCGAAACGGATCACTTGCACCTTTCTGAACAACGATTAAAATAATTATTAAACGTCTTAAAAAATGTAATATTTATTTTTTTTTCATATTTTATTTATTTAGGAATATGGTTGAAATTGAGCAAGGATTTATCTTCAATATTCAAAGAATGTCCACTGAGGATGGTCCAGGGATTCGAACCACAGTTTTCTTTAAACAGTGTCCATTAAAATGTGTATGGTGTCATAATCCAGAATCAATTTCAAACAAAAGACAACTAGAATGGTTCAAACATAAATGTATAGGATGCAATACTTGTATTGATATATGTAAGTATGATGCACTCTTATTCAATGATAGTGGACTAAAGATTGATAGAGATAAATGCACAAGCTGTGGTGAGTGCTCAGACGAGTGTCCAAGCACCGCACTACATATGTGGGGTGAATATTGGAATATAGATGATTTATATTATGAAATTCAAAAGGATAAAATCTATTACACACAATCTAAGGGAGGAATTACTGTTTCTGGGGGCGAACCTACAATACAATCAGAATTCATTCTAAAATTTCTTAAAAGGTGTAAGGAGAACGATATTAACACTGCTCTCGATACATGTGGATATGCTCCAGAAAATATCTATAGAAAGCTTTTACCTTATATCGATCTTATACTATTTGACATTAAAGAAATTGATCTAGAAAAGCATCAGCAATTTACAGGTATAGCAAATGATTTAATCTTGAGAAACGCTATTTTGGTTGCAGATTATGTGAAAAAAAATAATAAACAGTTTTGGATAAGAACGCCTATTATTCCTAAATACACAGCAACTGAAGAAAATATTAAAGGAATTGGAAAATTCATTGTAAATGATTTAGAAAATATTCCAGAAAAATGGGATTTACTGAGTTTTAATCAGTTATGTGCTGAAAAATATTCAAGATTAGATATGACATGGCCTTTAAAGGATGAACCATTAATGACACAAGAAGAGATGGAGTATTTTGTAAAAATTGCTGAAAGTACAGGAGTAAAAAATGTAAATTGGTCTGGTTTAACAAGAAGATTAGAGGTTAATAAAAAGAACGATGATGAAAATTAATCATAACGATATTGGCTTACAAAAGAATTATTTATTTGAAGTATTAGCAACAACTTTTAAAAAAGTTGAAGACAAGGTTATCCCAAATACAGCCAGTATGGGAATACGGTTAATAAACGATGACATTATCACTATAACACCCTATCCAAATACTACAACCTTTAAGAATCTACAGTTGAACGGGTTTGCTTCTGTGAATTTTGTTGATAACGTTTATTTATATTGTTTAGCATCTTTAAAAGATCCAAATTTGGATATTGGCTTAAAAGAATTTCCGACTGAATACTATGGTTATTATGAATTTACCAATGAAAAAGGTATTAAAGGTCTTAAAAACCGTGATATTATTACATTTCCGTATATAAAACAAGCATGGGCAATTGCTTTTTGTGAGGTTATTGAAGAAAGTAAAATTATAAAGGAAAATTCGTTAGGAAAATTAAGGGTGTCTGAATTCAAGCTAAGAATTTACTCAATTGTTAAAAGAAGGGAGTCTTTTAAACTATTTAATAGAGCAGAAAATTTAATTTTAGAAATTTTAATATTAGCTACCCGATTAAAAGTGGCTAAAGATAAAAAGGATCAGCAGCTTTTTAATTCAGTTCATAATAAAATAATTGATCTTAAGCAAAGTATTGAAAGATTTACTAAAAATGAGAATGTTATTAAATCTTTAGATTTGATATCAAAATATACTGACAGATTATTGGATTAAGTCTCTTGAATTTTTTCGATATACATTAGAGGATATTGCATTTCTTCTATCCAATCAATTTTAGCTATTACTTCAATATTCTCATACCTGAGAATTACTTCTGCACGAATAATTTTTCCTGTAATCTCATCGTAATCAAATTCTGAGAATTTAGTCCCAACAATTTTATCTCGATCTAATATTATTCGAACTGATTTAACAAAGGGTTGGCACGATATAGCTGCCTCAAATCCTCTTTCTATGGAACTAATAATCTTTTCATTGGAGCTTATTGGGATTCCAGATAATATATGATAGAGTGCACCTAATTTTATACCTGTTTCAAAGGAAGCTCTTTCCCTTGCACTTAAATCTGGTGAAAAATAAATTTTCTCATTTGCCATCCGAATCAATCAATATATTCGATTTTTGCCCCTGTATTATTTGGTTTACAGATATAGATATGGCCTCCACCATTTTTCTGGTTTTTTTGAACTGCTTTTAAGAGATCATCTGCTTCTGCATCAGATTCTACTATTCCTACAACACTAGGTCCAAATGAGGACATACCGTATGCTTTTAACCCATACTCATCAAAAAACCTTAATAAACTTTTAACAACATCATGTTGAAGATCTATTTCGATTTTTTTAAAACCCAAACTCTGGATTCTCTTTAAACCTTCTCCAAAACCTTTTAAATTATTTTTGATCAAATTTGGGATGATCTTCATTAATATCTGGTGTGATACTTCATTTACTTCATCTTTAGGAATTGGGGCATAATTTTGGAAAACTCTGACTTCCTCATCCCCATATGCTCCTTTCTTTACATTAGGGATTATAAGAACGAATCGCCAGTTTTCAGGAATATTATGTCTCGAGATTGTCAATGCCGGATTAACAGTTGTAGCTGCAGATGATGGTAAGAACGTTTCTTTCTCTTTACCTTTACCAAACTCATGCCCACCATCTAAAATAAACCCTCCAGTTTCAAAGCCCCTCCAACCTATTCCTGAAGTACCACCTCTTCCTACAAGTTGAGTTAATTGTTCTGTAGATAACCTATTGAGACTCTTTAATTTTGTTATTGCACATGCAATAGCTAAGGATAATTGAGTTTTTGAACCTAATCCTACATGCGAAGGAAAATACCTTTTTAGCTTAAAATGGAAGTTCTTATTACTAATATTGAATGTTTTAAAAACTTTGGAAGCAATTTCATTAATTACTTCAATCGATTCCCGATAATATTTATGAGTTTCAATTTTAAATTCATCAGCACAGTTTGAAACTTCAAGCACTACATTAGGACGGTCTAGCATAAAACCGATCCCTCCATCAACTCTACCAGTATAACCATTTTCGTCTATTAGAGAGAGATGTATCCGACAAGGTGTAGTAATTCTTATTGAAGTCATAATAAAATTTTTGGAGAAGAATTTTCAACTATAAAATAGAATTTTCAAAATAATTTAAATATATTATATACTTTAATTCTTAGAATTTAGTGATTTAGAAGGATTTGAGCAATTTGAGCGATTTAGAAGGATTAACGAGAAATCTAATAAAAAAAGGATATTCTGAAGAAGAAATATTAGAGCGGATTGTACAAGAATATCAAGATTTTAAGGAAATTGATGAATATTCAGCATTAAATTATGCAAAAGCAATATTGGAAGAATGTCAAAAAAGTGATATTAGTTCAGTATCTGATCCGTTTATTAGAGAACTTTTAGATGTAAATAAAGCAAATGTTACGGTTGGTAAGCAGGGTGTAGGCTGTAGAGGATCTGGAGACTTTTTTGTTCATAAATTAATAACAGGATTATCAGAAACTGATTCTAAAGCCTTTTTAGCTCCTAAGTCTCTAGATGATGCGGGAGCCGTTCGATTACAAGATATTCAGGAATCAAACAATACTCTACTAGATTATAAAAATTTAATTATTGTATCAAAAATGGAAGGTATTCATTCTCGTCTAAGCGACTTCCCCTTTATATGTGGATTTCATGTAACTCGAGCATGCCTAAGAGATTTATACGTTAAAGGAGCAAAACCTATTTCCATAATGATTGATACACATCTAGGAGATGATGCAGATGTAGGTAAACTTTTTGATTTTATGGCAGGAGTTTCCACTATTTCAGAACTCGCAAAAGTGCCAATTACTGCGGGTTCAACTCTTAGAATTGGGGGTGATATGGTTATTGGAAACCGTCTGGTTGGAGGAATTAGTGCTGTTGGGGTATGTAATCGTGTTTTAGCTAGGAGGAATATTAAAACTGGAGATAAAATTTTGATGACAGAAGGTGCTGGAGGAGGAACAATTACAACAACAGCAATATATTCGGGGAATCATCATGTTGTAAATGAGACTTTAAATATTAAATTTCTTGAAGCCTGTGAAAAACTGTTAAAATCAGACTATCTTGATGAAATCCATGCGATATGCGATGTTACAAATGGGGGGCTTCGAGGAGATCTTTATGAAATTAATTATGAAGCAAAATGTGGAGTAATAATTTATGAACAGAAAGTAAGAAAACTAGTTAATCCCAATGTTCTTGAATTGCTCAATAGCGTAAATGTTGACTACTTAGGGGTATCATTAGATGCATTACTAATTTATTGTTCTAATGACATCTCTAATAAAATTATAGCGGATTTAGCAGAAATTAATATTAAGTGTGCTGAAATCGGTCAAGTTGATGAATCTAATCAGGTAAAAATGGTTTATACTGAAAATGAACAGGAAACGATTTTACCTCGATTTAGAGAATCGGCATATACTAAAATTAAACAAGAAATTGGTGAAGATCTTCCAGAATTAAGAGATGAAATGGAAGCTAGCATTGAGGATGCTGCTTTACGAGCTATAATTAAGCGTAAGAAAATAATCGAATTCATAAATGAACAACGTTAAAATTAAGATCAATCAAGATTTAAAACTTCATTCATAGAACCTGATCTAAATCCTTCAAGATCAATGGTAATATATGTAAATCCTAGGGATTTTAGCTTTTTTCTAATTATATTAATTTTTTCTTTAGAAAAGACTTTTGGAAAGTCTGATTGTAAGAATTCGATACGTCCGAGGTTATCTTCATGTAATCTTACTCTTAATTGTTTCACATCAAAGGTTTCTTTAATAAATTTTTCTGCTTCTCTTATCATTGTTAGCTTATTTTCATTTATTACCTGACCGTATGGAATTCTTGAAGAGAAACATGCCATTGATGGTTTTGATTGAACCTCTAGATCAAAATATTTGGAAATCTCTCTTATTTGTTTCTTGTTAATGTTGAAATCAATATATGGTGTAGATATATTAAGTTCACTTAAAGCTTGCATACCAGGTCTATAATCTGAAAGATCATCTGCATTTGACCCATCTATAATTAG
>JBHLNR010000026.1:0-30542 GCA_048941385.1 Promethearchaeota archaeon | reverse complement strand
TATATATTGATGGAGATTCTTATATTTATGTGGGGACATATAATTCATTTGGTCAGCCTACATGGAATACCACTTGGGGTCATGAAATGGCTATGATAAATGAACCATGGGGAGTTAGATTAGATCGCTTTGATAATATTTATGTTTCGGGATATACTGAGTATTATGAAGGGAATCATGACATGAGTGTTTTATTAAAATATTCAAAATTAATAAATAAAAGCCCTCCTACAATTCAAGGTTATAGTTTAATTTCTTTGTTTGGGGTTAATTCTTTACTGCTTGTAGTTTTAATTAGAAAAAAAATAAAAAAATAACAATTATTTCTTCTTCCTTTATTTATGTTTCTTCTGAAGTGAAATAAGGGAATTGAAGAATTATTCTATTTCTTACTATAATCAAGAGTTACTTCACAACGGTCAGAATCACAGAATTTTTCTCCAATCTCTCTATCCTGTGTCTCATTTAAAGATAAAGCTACGATTCTTGAAACCATAGTCTCGTATTGTTCCTTAGTTATTTCTTCATACGGAGCCTGTCTATACCCATGTTCTTTAATTGGTAAGAAACTTGCGCTTTTCAATTTATCTTCGCAAAATTGGAGAACATGTTTAATTTGGTTTGCCTCAGCTGGTTTAAAAGTAATTGTTATACTTACTTGGTTATCAGACCATCTAGATTGATAATCAATAGCATTAGCAGCTTGTTCCCAAATCGATACTTCATTTTTAGAGCGATCAAAATATTTTTCATGAATTGGGAACTCAACAACTACAGTATTAGGAGAATATTGGTCATCTTCTATGTTATAACCTGCATTTCTTATTGGTTCAATTAAATCTGAATTTTTAGAAAGCCTGATTCTTCGTATATAGTATTCTGAATGTGGATAATGAATCCCTGGAGGGACGCCAGGGAGTAAACTAACAGTTCCACTTGGCTTAACTGTTGTAATTTTGATAGATTTTGGAACGCATAACCAATCTGAGTATTGTTCATCTAGCTCTCGTATATATTTATAAGCCTTATCGCACCATTCTAAAACTTTTCTTCTCCCATGCTTAACAAAAGCTTCAATTATTCCTGTTTGGGATATTCCCATCCTTCTATTTTTTAGCATAACCGCATTGGTCTCTTTCCAATGGGTATTAACCAAAGTTACTGACTTACTATATAAATATGCATATTTAAGGGTATCTTCAAACTCTTCATAACTTTCATGACGAGAAGGAAAAGTTTCTACCAAACAGCATAATTCAAAGGATTCTAGGCTTTGCTCGCCGCAGGGATTAACTCCCGCTACCTTTTTATCTTTATAATCAGGAGGATCACCCATCCTTGAATAGTTTCTAGCATTATCTAACCAAAAGATTCCTGGTTCACCGTTTATAGCAATCTGTTCTGCGATAAATGAATAATCTAAACCTTTCACAGCAAATACGGAATTATTACTTGCCCATCTATGCGAATATAAAGCTTTTTCATCTTGTTTACATAGCACAAAATCAAAATCAGTAGGATCTCCTAAAGCAATCTCGGCGCTTCTTCTTACATTACCCGCAACTACACATTTACCGATATGATTCATGATATCTACAATATCTAAAGATGTTATCATGCTCCCTATTCGTGATTCAAGAATTTTCTGAATATTCTCTAACATTTCTTTTAAAGGTTCTGGACCAGATGCTATTCCCCCAAATCCTCTGATTGGCTCACCTGCGGGGCGAATACTACTAAAATCAAAATTAGGAACTCGTTTTCCCAGAAAATAAGCTTCTAAAATAAGTTTTAAGGATTCAACCCATCCTTCTCTGGAATCTTCTAATTCAAAAGTGAATGTACCTTCTTTAGGTTTTTGAATTTTTATCTTTCCAGCACCCTTAGTGTCAAATCCAACACCAACTCCTAACATTAAGGCATCCATTACGAATTCAAACGCTTTCGAATATTTTAGATTTATATCCTCTGTTGAAGCAAATCCACAATTATTAAGCGACATTGAACCATGACGAGCAATGAATTCTGTTCCCATCATCCATAAGCCACGACCAGGAGGAGAAAATTTAAAATACCAAATTTTTTCAAACATAACTTGAGCTGATTTTTGGGCTTTTTGATCTGACCATGGTAAACTTAACTTTATACAATGTTCTTTTTGGATTGAATAACAACCCTCAACAACTCGTCTTATTGTTTCCCAGAATTCTTCCTTACGGTTTTCTTCCTCAATAATTCTAGCATAAGTTCTTTTATAGGTGATATATCCTAGAGGCCCCCAATCAGGTTGCTTTCCTCTAAAAGTATTTATAAAATCTTCATCTAGTTTAAAACCAACATTCTCTAAATTTATAGCCCTCGCAAAGAGGTTCCTATATTTAATCAAACCGCGTTGACTCAATTCAACACAAACTAATTCTCGAATATAATTTGTAGTAATCTCATCCATTCCTAAACCTATTATTTTTCTAATCGCATCCTCAGCAACTTCCTCAGCAATGTGCATATCCAAACCGGTTTCTTTGTTCAAAACATTGGCGATGCTGTTTTCATCGAATTTCTTCTTTTCTCCTTTTGAGTTGATAACATACTTTGGGTACAAATCTATTAGTGAAAAGGAATTATTGGGCATGATTTTCATCCAATTTTGGTTAAAAAACTAAATTAGTAATTTTATCGACTGAAATATTAAAATATTAATTTTATTACCTTAACCGTCCTATAAGTTTATGATTTCTTTCAATTTAAAATTATTTTTTCTTTTATATTAAGCGATTGATTATTCTCTTTAATTATTGATTATTTCCCGATTGATAATTCTATGGAATATACACTTATTTGTAAATAAATTCTTTATGCTTTTTTTTGTAAAATTTCTCTTTAATTATTGTCGATATTTCGTCGGCAAATTATTATTTATTATAATAATCGTTTAGATTTAAAGAAAAATTCAAAGAAGATTTTTTAATTTTTTATGTAATTATATCGTAAAAGATCAAATAATAAAAAGAAGAGGCGATTATTGACATTATGTCAACTATCGAAATTATGTTAATAATCATAGGTTACTCAGCTTTATTTCTACTTTTTTACCTCATGATTGCATTTATAGTTGGTACAGTTAAAAAAAATAATGGATTAATGGATATTTTCTACGGTCCGGGATATTTCGTTGTGGCGTTAACAAGTCTAATCCTTAATATTATTCTGAATAATCAATTAAACATTAGGCAAATTATTGTGACAATTCTAGTACTTATTTGGGCAACGAGATTAGCAACATATGTATTTACGAGAAATCGCGGAAAACCAGAAGATTATCGGTATCAATTTATGAGAAAACGATGGGGTAATAAAGTTGTTTTGAAAAGCTTTTATCGAATCTATATCTTCCAAGGGATTATTATATTTATTGTTTGTTTTCCGGTGTGGTTTGTAAATATTAGCAGTAACCCGTCAATAGAAAGTGCCTTAGATTTTTTTGGGATAACATTATGGCTTGGTGCGGCAATTTGGTTAGTTGGTTTTCTGTTCGAAACAATTGGCGATTGGAGCCTTTATAGATTCCTACAAAAACCCGAAAATAAAGGTGAGGTTATGGATAAGGGAGTATGGAAATTATCACAGCATCCTAATTATTTCGGTGAAGTTACGCAATGGTGGGGAATTTACATAATCGCATTAGGGGTCCCATTTGGTTTTATTACTATAATAGGTCCTATCCTTATCACTTATATGATTATCAAAGTTTCCGGAATCAGACTATTAGAAAAGAGATTTGAGGGTGACGATAAATATGCAGAATATAAAAAAAGAACTCGAGTCTTCTTTCCATGGTTTCCAAAGAAAAAGTAATCCTCTTTCAATTTTTTTTATTAAATTTACCTACAGTATTGATCGAGCCCGGCACAAATAAATATTATAACAACAATACTGATTAAAATTAATGGATTTATCTCAGATAAAATCACAACCCCAGTTAAAATTAATGAGACACTAATTACTAGAATTATTAAACCCAATCTTAGCTTTTCATATAAAACAACGGAAGAACTAGGTTTTGGTGTTTCTGGGTATCTCAATCCATATTTTTCATCAAGATATTTTTCCATTTCAAATTTTTTCTCCTTGCCATGAAGTTTTTTTATTCGCTTCTTCAGATCCTTGTAGATAGGGATAAATAGCATTTTAAGATTTAAGTTATAGTCGAGATTAAGTTTATATGTCTCTCCAACAACATCATAAAATTCATAATCAGAAAGAGATGGATATTTATCCTTATTAAGTAAATCAAATAGATGCATCAAGATTTTTCTCTTGGAGGGTAATCCCTTTTAAAGCTCATCTCGAATTTTATCCATAATTAAATCTGTATCATTCATATTTTTTTCATTCCTTTTCATTAAATTTATGAAATTCAAATATTTAATCATTATGATTTTTTCCACTTCTCCTATGATTTTTAATCTGAAAATTTTTAAATACTCAAAAGTATATACCAATGAAATAGGAAGATAATAGACAGATTTTCAAACAGTTTTATAATAAGGGAAATAAAGTGGAAGAAAGCAAAGAAACTATTAGTGAACCAATAAGAACTGATAATAATATCATTAAAGAAGAAATTAATCTACAATTGCATTGGTATTTACCCGCGTTTTTTATTATATATTTTGCATCGTTTTTAATTCCAGCCATAATTTTTATGATGTTTATCATGCTATTTTATTTACCATTCTTCTTAGAAGTAAGAAACTTTATCTCACTTTTTACAAACATATCTTCTCTAATTGCCTCCTTAACGATACCCCTGATTGTAATAATTTGCTATTTAATACATCTTCTTGTTATAGCTCTAATTACCCGATGGTTTTGGAGTATTTCAGAAAATAGATCTCCCTCCAAATCAGGTATAATTCCAAGGAATATCCCCAGTAAAACGCTAAATTATTACCATTTTCGAAGTTTTATAATAAAATACCCTAAAAATGCGTTTTCAAGAGGACCCTTCCCTTGGTTAGTAAAATGGATGTTCAATTTCACACGAATTAATAAGATCGGAAGGAGTTCTGTGATAGAAGAACAAATCGCAGGAGATCGTTTTGTGACAGTTGGAGAGAATTGCTATCTGGGTACCAATGTAGCAATAAGTTCCCATGCTGTTGAAGGTATTTTTGGAAATATATCGTTTGCTAGAGTAAATATTGGAAATAATGTGACAACTGCGGCATTCAACTGTCTTGCTCCCGGAGTGGTTACGGGCAACAATTCATGGTGGTTCCCAATGACAGGAGCTACTAAATATAACATTTTAAAAGGCAACAATTATTATCTTGGTGCTCCACTGAGAAAAATCTTCAAAAGAAAAGTTATAGAGTATTTACAAGTGACTGAAGAAGATCTAAAAAGAGCTGAAGAATTAAACAGCACTTTAGAATCATCAATGAAAAATGAAAGAAAAAAGGAGACTTCATTAAATGACTGAAAACTTAAATAATGAAAAAGTTGATTATACCATTGATTTCGTTACTAGCAGCGCAATAAGTAAAATAGGATATAAATTCTTATTATTTTACATTCCAATCTTATGGATCGCGGGTTATATGGCCACAGCTGTTTTTTTTGATGTATCTCAGATACTGAATAACTGGATACTCACAATGTTTTTATTACCTTTTTGGATATTCATTTTGTATTTTATTTTTATTTTTGGAGTGGCAATTACGACTAAAGCATTCCTTCTAATGATAAATATGATTCATAAGCCTAAAGAAGGAATATTTTTAGCTAAAGAAGGAGATCAAGATTATGAGTTCTGGAGATTGCGAGTGGAATTAAAAAAGTTAGTCCTTTGGTTAATGAATAACGGTCCATTACCATGGATTGTAATGTGGGGTTTTAGATGGTTAGGTATTAGAGTAGATTTTTCCAGTCATATGCAAGATGCTTGGGCTGATGGTGGTTTTATTGAGTTCGGTCGAAACGTCACCGTTGGACAGGGAGCAGTAGTAATGAGTTCTATGATTATCGGAAAGTATTTAATTATTAAAAGGGTAATTTTCGGAGATTATACAGTCGTCGGAGGTGTTTCTAATATTGCTCCAGGCACTAAAATGGGAAAAGATTCTGTGTTAGGTGCTTTTAGTTCCACCGTCCCCAATCAGTTTATAGAACCTGGTTGGATTTATTTAGGACCATTGATGGCAAGAAAATTAAAAGCAAACAAGTATGCAGAACAGAGACGTGATATTATTTACAAAAAGCATGTAGAAGAGGAGATAAAATATGAAGTTAAGCAAGAAGTTAATATCGATGAAGATAAGAAAAAGCTACTTAATAATAATTTGGAGGAGTAAAATAGATGTCGGTACCTTCTAGCCTAAAAGTTGGACCAAATACAACTCTGGTTTTAGCTAAAAAAAGATACTTAATATTTTACGTTTTTCTTATATGGGTTAGCATTTTCACTATTCAATTTGAATTTTGGTTGTTTTGGGCAGTTTATGAAATCGAAAAATTCGTTCATTTCTACTTTTTTCTACCTTTCCTGATTTTTATCATGTACTTATCAGCAATATTGGTCTCTTTATTATTTGCTAAATTTTTCATAGTCATTGTCAACTTAATCCATAAACCTAGAGAAGGAGTATTTCTTAGGCATCGTTCTGATAAAGATTATCGGTATTGGAGTCTAAGAAGTGTAATTAAAAAATGGCCTCTGTGGATTTCTCATAAATTTCCATTTCCCTTCATGAACAATATATGTTTGAAAATGTTTGGGGTTAGAACTAAATACTCTAATTCTCTTTTTGAGGGATTTGTTGATACAGAATTTATTGATTTTGGAAAGAATATAGTCGTTGGTCAAAGTTCTGTTATTCAGTCAGCTGTTATAGTAGGAAATTTGTTTATAATAAGAAAAACAATTATCGAAGAAAATGCCGTAATTGGTGCGCATAGTATAGTAATGCCTGGAACTCACATGAGAAAGAATTCCATTTTAGCAGGAAGTTCTATGACAACTGTTGGGCAAGAGTTAGAGGAAGGGTGGATTTATCTAGGAGCTCCAGCAAAAAAATACAAAAAAAATGTATTTTTTGATGATAATTTAGAAGAAATAATTGCTAATCAACTAGAAGGAGAAATTATTACAGAATCCAGACCAGAAGATCTATATACAATTCGTAAAGATAAAGATACTAAAATTTAAACCTATAAAAAATGATAGTTGGCTACATTCAAACAAATCCCATATTTGGTAATAAAGAAAAAAATTTCAAGGAAGTGGAGAAGCTATCAGCCAATATAAAAGCTGATTTAATAGTATTACCAGAATTATTCGCTACGGGTTACACTTTTAAATCAAAAGAAGAAGCGTATTCTTTAGCAGAGAGTGTCAGCGGCAGCACGTCCCAATTTTTACTTCAATTAGCTCAAGATAAAGGGATTATTTTCGTTGGAGGATTCGCAGAAAAAAAAGGAGAAAAATTATTTAATTCTGCCTTGATCGTATCAGAAAATGGAGTAATTGGTACCTATAGAAAATTACATTTATATTATAGAGAGAAATTGTGGTTTAATCCAGGAGATAAACCGTTAAGAGTATATAATGTCGATGGTATTAATATCGGAATGATGATTTGTTTCGATTGGATATTCCCAGAAACTGCACGGACTCTTGCACTTTTAGGTGCCGAGATCATCGCACACCCTGCAAATCTTGTTCTTCCGTATTGTCAAAAAGCTATGGTGACGAGATGTTTAGAAAATAAAGTTTATGCAATTACTGCAAACAGAATTGGACAAGAAGATCGTGGAATTGATAAATTTAGATTTACTGGAGGTAGTCAAATTACCTCATACGATGGAGGAATTCTTTCTTCAGCACCTTTTAATCAAACCTTTGTAGGAACTGCAGAAATTGATATAAATTTGGCAAGAGATAAAAAATTAAATGAGTATAACGATCTTTTGGCAGACCGACGTAATAAATTCTATTCAAATTAAATAAATACTTTTAATTTCATTGAAAGATAAGTACTAATGAAAATTGGATATCCCTGTATTAATTTAACCTTAAAATGTAGAAGTAGTCGTACATTTCGCTTGAAGAATTACGCTGAAGAAAGACTAATTCAGACAATTTCTAATAATTTAGACTGTTTAGGAAAAATATTAGAATTTAATGTGGATAATAAAATTCTATTTTTTAGAATTACTTCTGATTTAATTCCTTTTGGATCCCACCCCGTAATGAAATTTAATTGGCAAGATTATTTTAGAACGAAATTCAAAGTTCTAGGCAATTTTATTAAAAAAAATGATATTAGAATCACAATGCATCCAGGGCAATATACTGTGATTAATTCTCCGAAGGATAAAGTATATCATAACAGCTTAAAGGAATTAATTTATCATAAGAATATTTTAGATTTGTTAGAGTTAGATAAATCCGCTAAGATTATAACCCATGTAGGTGGAGTGTATAATGATAAACAGAAGAGTATTAACAAATTTATAAAAAGATATCATTCTTTAGAAGAAAACATTAAGAAATATTATGTCATAGAAAATGATGATAGAAGTTTTAATGTAAGGGATTGCCTTGCAATTAGTGAGCAGACAGGTATTCCGGTAATCTTTGATCTATATCATCATGAATGTTATAATACAAAAGAACTAGTTCAAGATGTTTTAAAAAAGGTCATTAAAACTTGGAAATCTGAAGATGGACTGCCAATTATCCACTATAGTTCAGAACATCCAATAAAAGGTAAATGTCGTCATGCCGATTCGATTGATATAATTCATTTTAAAAACTTTATTGACTTAACAAAAAATTATGATTTTGATATAATGATAGAGATTAAAAATAAAGAGATTAGTACTTTACAAGCCATAAATGCAATTAAAAATGATGAGAGATTAAAAACTGTAAATACTAATAAATTAATTCAAATATAAAATTGCGTTGTAAGAATTATGCCACTATTAAAATTACCAAAAATGGATGAAGATGAGATAAAACAGGCACTTGAAGGGGCAAATATTTGTAGAATCGCATTTATTGATGATAAGTACCCTTATATTTCTCCTTTTCAATATGCTTATCTTAATAACACGCTTTATTTTCATTTTACTGATTATGGAAAGAAGAAAGAGATATTAAAGAAGAATAAAAATGTCTGTGTGTCAATTGAACATTTGGAGGAAGATTTGAATGAATTTTATTTTATATCAATGCAGGGTAAGTTAGCTCTTGTTAAAGACGAGGAAGAAAAATTACTGGTATTAAAACAAATGGTACAGAAAGCTAGAAAAGTCTATTCTCAGAATTTTTTATCCGCTCATGGATATGAAAAAGAAAATGAATGGGACGTTTTAACTAGGAAGGATCAGATTTTGTATAAATTTATACAAATGCGAGAACCAATTGGGTTGAAATCTCCGTAAACCCATAATTTAATATTTAAAAAAAAAATAAAAATAGAATTAATTATTGTGGTTGTAAAATACCTCCAAATGCTAGCCATGCTAATAAAGATTTAGCTACTAAACTTAATATTATGTAAACTCGTTCACCAAAAAGATAATCTCGCCATGGTCCGACTGCTTTATATTGAAGCACCATATTAATTGCAAAGATATTAAATAACACTAGATATGTATAAAAAATTGCATATACAAAATCAGGTGGTCCCTCAGTGTTCGAAGTAACTCCATAAAAATAACCAAGAATTACAATCCAAGGAAGTGCACCAGAGATACATCCCATTATAAAAGGTTTCCAATTAGTTTTTTCAGTATATTGATTTACTAATTCCATTAAGTAACCGAACATGATCATTGTGGCATTTAAAACAAATATCATAACAAGTGACCAAAAATCCCAAACACCAAACAGTAAAGCAATAAATGATATCATGACCGAACTAGATAATGCGTATTCATACCAACGATAAGGATTAAATCCTTTTTGTAAATTTGTGTTATATCTTTCATTCAATGGATAGGCAATTAAAAAATGTGCTATAGCAGACATTAATAGAAATGATGCTAAAATAGCTCCTACGTATGAAAATGTAAATAATACATCGGGATTTGGATTGATTTCGAAAACTCCGGGAGATACTTCTATAAAATTTAAATAAAATGTATATATATCTCTAGAGAATTCTAAGATAAGTCCTACCGTAAGCATTAATATTCCTTGTATTAAATGGAGTATTCCCATGTTTCTATTAAATTTTTGTAAATAATCAAATGAAATTTTTGAATTCGCAATAATTTCTTGACGTTCTTTGTAATTCATTTTAACCATTTTTATTATTTTTAAATTCAGATTTTATAATAATTATTATCCAAATAAAGAACTTAAATAACGTCTCTAGAAATTATTAAAAATCTTTAATTATCATTTTTGGAATTAATGAATATGAAAAGAATATATAATAATTGATTAATTCCTGCAATTTTTATAATCAATAAAAATATTCTATTTGTTAATTATTTAAATCCTTCCAAATTAAATCTAAATTTATAATTTTTATCCTAGTAAATTAAATATTTTATTATCTGTTTGAGATTTAAAATAAACCTTTTAAGATGTGACTCAAAAAATGTCAGAAACAACTGAAACAGCTTCCCTTAAACTCCATGAAAAATTAGCCAAGGATACATTCAACAAAACATGGGATTTCCTTGATCAAAAAGATCGTAGTAAGGAAGATGATCTTAATATGCTTTATTCTGCACACGCCTCAAGATATCATTGGGGCGTTCTAGTTGATGAAGGAAAAGGAACTGCGTTAAACCTTCAGAGAGGTGAATGGATGTTATCACACGTTTATACAATTTTAGAAAGAGGAGAACCTGCCCTATTTCATGCAAAAATATGTTTAGATTTAACTGAGAATCATAACATTGAAGATTTCGATTTAGCTTTTGCTTATGAAGCTATAGCAAGAGCCTCGGCTCTTGTGAAAAATGAGAACGATTTTAAGAAGTTCTTTAAATTGGCAAAAGAAGCAGCAGAGAAGATAAAGAAAAAGGATGATAAAGATTATTTTCTAGGAGAATTAGAAGGTGGGAATTGGTTTGGTTTGAAATAATTAAAAATTGAATTATCTATTTTATTTTTCTACTTTATTTCTTATTATTGCATATATTCTAGATTTAGACAACAAATTTAAAATGTAAACATGAATTAATGTCATTTTAAATTATAGATAAATTAGTACTGATATGAAAGCTGCGGTTTTCGATGGGCAAAATTTATCAGTAAAAACTGTAAAAGACCCTAAAATTAATGACACTCAGGTTTTAATTCAAGTTAAATCTGTTGGTATTTGCGGGACTGACTTAGCAATAGTAAAAAAATCATTACCTACACCTACTCCTATAATACTTGGACATGAATTTGCTGGGGATATAGTAGAAATAGGGAGTAAAGTAGATCCTGAGTGGCTAAATAAAAGGGTAACTTCAGAAATTAATAGTAATATTGATTTTAATTGCCATTATTGTCAACAAGGCAATCGTACTCAGTGTATCTCGAGAAAAGCACTAGGTATTGATATAGATGGAGCTCTTGCGGAATATATAGCAGTCGAATCTTATATGCTCCATGAAATACCCAAATCTATATCATATGATGAGGCTACTTTCATTGAACCCTTAGCCGCGGCATATCAAACATTTGAAATAATGCCATTAGAACAGAATGATAAAGTAATGGCTTTATTCGGGCTTGGTAAATTAGGATTATTACTAACGCAAGTAGCTTTGTTAAAAGGTTTAACTCTAATTGCTGTGGATGGTTCTCATAAAAAAGTTGCTTTAGCCAAGAAATTTGGCGCTCAGTACCCATTAAATCGATTTGATGACCCAAATATTCCTCATATGATTAGAAGTCTAACGGGAGGATTGGGGGCTGATGTAGTTGTAGATACTTCTGGTAATCCTGTTGCTTTAAAAGATGTAGTCGCTTCATGCAGAACTCGAGGGAAGATTCATATAAAAAGTACACATGGTATTGATACTCCTATTGATTTAACTGATGTTGTAGTTCGTGAGTTAACAATTTATAGTAGTAGATGTGGTCCCTTCGATAAAGCTATTGAGGGACTAAAATCTGGAAAAATTAAAGTTGATAAATTAATATCAAAAAAATATAGCTTAGAAAATATCACTAAAGCTTTTAGCTCATTTGAAGATATTCATCATCATATCAAAACTATTATTCATATTTAGATTTTTTTCATTTTTTTAATCTTTTGAATTTATTAGAGAAGAATTCTCCTAAACATCGAGTTTTTTAGAGAAAAATTCTTATTTATTAAATATATCTAAAAAATCAATAAAAATCTCATATTCCTCTAACCTGATATAACCAATAGAAAGATTATAATGACTGAGAATGAAGCAGAAAACGATACTGTAAAAGAAGAAATTAAGTTTCAATATTTTTGGTATCTAATTATGCTATTTACGACTTACTTAGGGTCAATGGTTATCCCAGCATTCTTATTCATTGGTTATATGATTTTATTCTTTATACCACATTTCTTAGACACTTCAAATTTTCTATCTCTTTTTACTGAATTCAAACCGATATTAGCATTAATTTCGATGCCATTAGTTCTTATAGGTTGTTATCTTCTTCGTTTATTTCTAATTGGATTAATTACTCGTGGCTTTTGGACATATTCTCAGAAAAAGTCTCCCTCAAAAGAAGGAATAATCCCAAGAAATTTCCCAAGTAAAACTCTAAAATTTTATCATATCAGGAGCTTCGCTATTAAATTTGGAAAGAATATCTTTACAAAAGGAATGTTTCCATGGCTTAGTAATTGGTTTTATAATTTTGTGGGAACAAGCAATATAGGAAAGGGGAGTACATTAGAAGAATCCCCAAGTAACGATAAATTTATTGAAGTGGGGGAAAATAGCTATATTGGAGTCAATTCATCTCTTGCAAGCCATGTTGTGGAAGGCATTTTTGGTAATATTTCTTATTTTAAAGTAAAAGTAGGAGATAATTTTACAGCAGCAGCGATGAACGTCCTCGGACCTGGCACAGAAATATATGATAATGCTTATCTACTTCCATTTGCATCAGCAACTAAGCATAGTATCATAAAAGGAGATAATTATTATTGGGGGATACCATTAAGGAAAATATTCAAGAAAAAAATAATGGAATTTTTAGATATTTCACCGGAAGATTTAGAACGAAACAAGAGTATTCAACCAGTTAAAGATAATCCCTCATCGACAAATACACAGTCTAATAAGACATTTCCTGTATCAGAAAATAATGTTACTCTAGATACCAGTGAATCAATAATAAGAAATATTGATATTGAATCATTATCAAAAGAAGATTTAGCACTTGACTTTACTACGAGCAGTGCAATTTCGAGGGTAAATATAAAGTTTTTAGTAGTTTATATCCCAATTTTTTGGCTTTCTGGTATGCTAGTGACTGTTTTATTTTACACATTTACATATTATTTTCAAAATTGGATTTTATTAGCTTTTTTCTTGCCTGCGATGGTTATCACAATGTGGTTTGTATTCATAATGGCAACAGTCTTTTTCAGTAAATTGTTTTTGGTTTTAATTAATTTAATCCATAAACCTAAAGAGGGTATCTTTAAAGCAGAAATAGGGGACAAGGATTTTGAGTTTTGGTGTCTGCGAACTGAATTGAAAAAAATAGTTCTGTGGCTTATACGTAATTGGCCTCTTCCTTGGATGGATATATTGGCTTTCAAATGGTTTGGAATAAAAATGGCTCTTTCTAGCACAATGTGGGATTCTTGGTGTGATAGTGAGTTTATTAAATTAGGACGTAGCATTATAATAGGTCAGGGTGCAACTGTTATGTCATCAATGGTTGTAGGAAAATATCTGTTAATTAAAGATGTTATCCTTGATGATTATACGGTAATTGGAGGAGAAGCTACTATTGCTCCTGGAACTATCGTTGGTAAAGATTCGGTTGTTGGTGCTATAAGTACAACCACATATAATCAAATCCTCGAACCTGGATGGATATATTTTGGAATTCCTGTCATTAAACTAAAAGAAAACAAATACGCTGATTCAAAAAGAGAAATTTTAATGAAGAAAGACGTAGATGAAGAGAAAAAGTTTGAAGTCGAGTATGAAGTTAATGTAGATGAAGATAAAAAAGAATTAGTATAATAGGATTATTTGTTTTTTATTCTACCCTAATCTTTAAGTCTTTTTTCAAATACCATTTTAGATCTTGACAACTTTTTTTTAATATATCTTGATCTTCATAAAAAAGATATTTTCTTGGGCAGTCATCATCAAGTTTACATTTCTTGGTGTCTAAATCATAAATAAGAGGATAAAATCTGCAACCTTTAGGTCGAAAATCATAAATCTTACACTTATTTTCTGTTGATTCTAAAAAAATACATTTTTCTTGTATATTTATCAATTGATATTGCTCATCATCATTTTTAAAAACAAATTCCTCTTCTTGAATAATATTTGGGTATCTAATTAATATAGTTTCAATATCTCGACGAGAAAGAATCATTTCTGTGTCTCGACAGCACTTTCCACAGTCTTTACATCTATTATTCATGAAAAATATGCATCTCTACTCTAGAGTCATAAATTTAAAAGGAAACGAAATATCTACTAAAGTATTATAAGTATCAATTGCTTTTTAATTGAATAAGAACTAAAATGAATTGGTAGAAATGAGTGAAGAATCTGAAGATACTGATACACTAAATCAGAATGCTGTTATAAAAGAAGAGGTTAATCTTCAGTATCACTTATATTTTTTAATCTTTAGTTGTATTTTTTATGCTTCATGGGTAATTCCTGGCATTTGCTTTTTCGTATACTTTCTTCAATATTTTCTTCCTTTTGTTTTAGATACTACTAACCTTTTTCATATCTTTATTCAAATTAAATCATTAACTATATTTCTTTCAATGCCTTTAGTCCTTATTGGATGTTATTTACTTCATTTATTCATATTAGGCATTATGACACGTATTTTTTGGGTATTTACTGAAAAGATGTCTCCCTCGAAATCTGGAATAATTCCAAGAAATATTCGTAGTAGGACGGCAAATTACTATCATATAAGAAGTTTTATGATTAAATATGGGAAAAATTCCTTTACTAAAGGAGCATTACCATGGTTAAGTAATTGGTTTTTCAACTTTGTGGGTTCTAATCAGATTGGAAAAGGTTCGACTTTAGAAGAGTCATTGGTTAATGATAAATTTATTGAAATAGGAACTAATTGTTATTTTGGAGTCAACTCTCCAATAGCTAGCCATTTAATTCAAGGGGTTTTTGGTAATATCTCATATTTCAAAGTGAACGTTGGTGATAACGTTACTGCAGCTGCGATGTCGGGAATTGGTCCAGGATCAGAAGTTTATAATAACTCCTATTTTCTACCACTAGCATCAACGAGTAAACATAGTATAATAAAGGGAAACAATTACTATTGGGGAATACCAATGAGAAAAATATTTAGAAAGAAAGTAATGGAATATTTGGATTTGACACAAAAGGATTTAGAAAAGAATGAAAATATTGAGGGGTATAAAGATAAAAAGCTACTGAAAAAATTAAAAGCTGAAGAATTATTGAAAGAGATCCCTAATGACCAAATAGATAAAAAACAAAGAGAAGATGATGTGAATGAAGAAAAAATCGAAATAGATAAATTAAAGGATGATGATTTAGCTCTAGATTTCACTACAAGTTCTGCTATAAGTAGGGTTAATATTAAATTTTTAGCGGTATATTTACCGATTTTTTGGTTAGCAGGCTTAATAGTCTCAATATTTTGGTATTGGTATTTACTTTATGAGAATTGGGCTATGATCCTGACGTTTCTTCCTTTAGCGTTATTCACTTCCATTTATTTCTTTATTTTAGCTTGTATTCTTTTTAGTAAATTATTTCTTATACTTGTAAATTTAATCCATAAGCCTAAAGAAGGGATTTTTAAAGCAGAAATAGGTGACAAAGATTATGAGTTCTGGATGTTAAGGACGGAAATAAAAAAAATAGCTTTATGGTTCATGCGTAATTCTCCCTTACCGTGGACTGATTTAATTGCTTTGAAATTATTTGGTATTGATATGGATTCTTCTAGCCATCTTAATGATGCTTGGTGTGATGCTGAATTTATTAAATTCGGTAGGAAGAATTTGATCGGTCAGGGAGCCACAATTATGTCATCCATGGTGGTGGGAAAGTATTTAATCATAAAAAAGGTAGTATGTGATGATTATATTATGGTAGGTGGCCTCGCAACTATAGGTCCAGGAACAATTATGGGAAAAGAATCTGTTATTGGAGCACTTTCTTCAACAACAGTTAATCAAGTTTTAGAACCAATGTGGGTGTATTTTGGTTTTCCGGCAATTAAATTGAAGGAAAATAAATATGCAGAAGAAAGGAGAGAAGTTATATTAAAACGTGATGTAGATGACGCAAAAAAATATGAAATGGAGCATGAAATAAATATAGAGGAAAATAAAAAAGTATCTTTTAATACTGAAAAGGAGGATGAAAAATCATGAGCATTCCAAATACAATGAGAGTAGGCCCTTTTACTCCCACTATTCTAGCAAAGAAAAGTTATTTAATATTTTATTTTCTACTTATTTGGGCGAGTATAATTCCACTTCTCTTGGAATTTTGGGTGTATTGGCAATTTTTATGGAGTTATACTAGACCAGTCCATTTTTATACCTATCTCCCGCTTTTAGCTTTTTTAATGTATGTAACAATAGTATTTGCAGGGATATTTTTCGCAAAAGTTTTGTTAATTATAATTAACGCGATTCACAAACCCCGCGAAGGTGTATTTTTAAGAATTCCTGCAGATCGAGACTACTGCTATTGGAGTCTTCGTAATACAATTAAAAGATGGCCAGTTTGGCTTGCTCATAGATTTCCATTCCCAGGAATTTTAGATAATATTTGTTTTAAAGCGTTTGGTGTAAAGACAAAAATTTCAAATTCACTATTCGAGGGTTGGGTTGATACGGAAATGATTGACTTTGGTCGTGATGTTGTTGTTGGTCAGGGGGCTATAGTCCAATCTGCTGTTATTGTTGGGAATCTTCTAATAATTAGAAAAACAGTTATTGAAGACGGAGTAAGGATTGGTTCACACTCAATAGTAATGCCAGGGACTCGAATAGGTAATAATTGTATATTAGCTGCGAATTCAGTGACAACGGTAGGACAAGTACTTGAAGAGGATTGGATATATGTAGGAATACCTGCCAAAAAATTTAAAAGGAATTATTTTTTTGAGGATGGACTTGAAGATAAATTAGGCCAGGTAGAAGATATTGAGGCTTTAAGAGAAAAGTATGAAGAGATCTATACAAAACGCTATGATGAACTTACGTATAAAGAGAAGAAAGAACTTAGAAAAGAAAAGAAGGAAGAAGAAAAAAAATGGTTTGATCTAGAAGATTACGATGTTTTCGATGATGGTTTCAATATATAATGAAAGAAAATTAATAGTAGATACAATAGATTTTTTCTAGTTATGATTTTACTTAATGGTTAAATTTAGGGCATTAATATAAATAAAAAAAGCTATATAGATTAGAGAAGTAGTAGTTTAGGTCTGGGTTATCGAGAAACCAGATATCCAAACTTATTTCTCCTTTCTCTATATCAATTATTATAATTGCATTTTTTTTAGTCTTTATTTACTTAGGGAAAACCTACTATTTCCATAGGCCAGATATATCCACTTTCTTCATTCAAATACTACACTTGGCACATAGGCGCAATTGTCTCTTCTCCAGCAACGCCATAATCCAGTCTTTCCCCTTCTTCAGTAAATGCTCCAAAACCCCATCCAATTAAAAAATCAGCTAGATCTATGGCTTTTTTACCGTCCCCAAACCAAACATCTGCTAAAGTTGGTAAAGGGTTCCCAAATTAGGTTAATCTAACCTAATTAGAATTAACTTTCTGATAGTCTGATTCGCCCATCTGACAATGATCAAAAATGACCAAAATAAAAAAGAGATATCATCATATGCAACACTTTTGTCAAAACCTAAAGATAATATATATTAAAAAAAATTTGAAAAAAAGTTATATGGATAAGCAAGAATAATAAAAAAAAATAAAATAGAAAGGAAGATTTTTTGCTTAGATTTAAATCACGAATTCTACCTTTATCTAAACTTTTTAATCCACTTTCAATATTTTCTTATTAAAATGTAAAATAAATTAACGTTCGATTACTAGTAGACAAAGATATTATCGACTGGAAACATCTCAATACCCGAAGGACTTTCCCATGTATTTGGATGATCTTCTTTAAATTGAGGCTTTATTAGTGATCGCATATTTACTTTTACCTTTGCGGTCTCACCTGTATCTGTAAGTTCCCCAGATCCTATACATGTAAATCGATACCCTAACATTTGAGCTCCTATAACATCTCCATACTCATAAATCACCCAGTCTGGGGGAAGTTCGACTCCTGGTTCTCTTTCACCTATATTGCCAGACGAATCCATACCTATATGGTCAAGAATAAATACTATTTGAAAAGTGTAATCTGCTTTACCAATTAAAACAGGAACGCGCGGTGATAAAGCAAAAATTACTATATCGACATCATAAGCTTTTAAATTTACTGTGTACTTAAGCGAACCATCTTTCATGACTTTCTCTAATATAAAACCTTCATATTCATAGTCAAATAATGGAGATAAAAATATAGCTAACCAATTTCCATCTTTTCCGGGACCGGAATAACCTCCATAACAACCCCATGGATTATTTTGAATCCAATGATCTATAGGTCTGTGATTAACAGCTTCAGCACCAAGTACAGCAGGAACGAAGCTAAATAAGCATATTCCAATGATTGACAATGTAATTAATTTAGGAATTTTTTTAGTTTTATTAATTTTTTATCAACTCTTTTTTTCTCAAATTTGGTTATAATCATCAAAATGATGATCAATATGAAGTGATGATTAAGTTCCATAAATAGTTTCTTTAATCGAAGTTCTATGGTAATACCGAACTGTTATGGGAATATTGTAAAATAAAGATAAAAAAAGGAGGAAATTAAGTTTAGCGCTAGTTGAATAAACTAAACATCTAAACTAATTCCTCTGGTATTGCATAGAATTTTTAACCCTCTTTTAAGATTTTTTTCTCTCTCCAATTTAGTGAATTCATATGGGTTATAAAGCTTAAAAGGCGATTAATGGAAGGGGATGGTAAATATCCCCCCCTCTGATTTTATTTCTCCTCTAACTTTTTGGCTTGTCGGACAAATTTGATCAGTTTGATGATTTAAGGAATGTTTAAAACAACCCTGTGTTTCTGTAGTGTATATTTCGTTTTACATTAGATACAGGAATTCTTTCTTCCAAGTATTTCGCATTATATTTGGCTTTCTTAATTAATTTCAATAGAGCTTTTTTGATTGGTATCTCCGCTGCCTTTAATCTCACAACCTCATAGTCTTCTTTTTTAGCAGGGAGTTCTTTCAATACTATTAGTTCAGCAATCTTGAAAGGTTCTTCTAAGTTTTTCTTCTTTACATACACCTGTACCATCTTTTTCACCACCTCACTATTTTTTTTTATTTGATCATCAAAATAATAATCAATATAAGAGTAGATAACGATTTATTAATAGTTTTTATAACCAAAGTTCCATCTTAGTTACGTACTACTACGGGAGTTTTGTAAAATAAATATAAAAAGAACAAATTCTTATATAATAGCAATTCTAGGTTCCAAAATTTTTAAAAATGTCAGTTAAAAATTACCCTCCTGAAGAGATTATTAAACCTCCAACCTTAGAGAAAAAGAATTATGAGCACATAATTTTATGGATGTTGAGCAATAATGATGAATGTGATTGGGCAGATTTTTTACAGAAACCACTAGAAATTCCAACATCAACATTATCACGACACCTTAATAACTTGAAAATTGAAGGATTCCTTTCCAAAATATCAAAAGGACATTATAAAATCACCCCTGAGGGTAGAAAACAATTTCATAATATCTCAAGAACAGCGACTATACAAAGAAAGTTAAGTTATCCTCCAGAAATTCTACTAAATAGTGGAAGAAACTATGAACATTGGGTTTTATGGATGGTGTATAATAATAATTTCTGTAAATGGTCAGATTTTTTGACTGAGCCCCTTTCTATTAACCAATCTTCTTTATCAAAAGTAATGAAGATGATGACAAAAGCTGAGCTAATTAAGAAAGATGAGGAGAATAAAGAATATACTATTACTCAATTGGGCAAATTTGAATATTCTAAGATGTTGGAGCAGTATAATCTAGATAAACAAACTATCTTAGAGGAAGAAAGTAAGCGAATTGAAGATTTAACTAATAAAACAGTAAAATTTTTTGAGAAATACAAAATTGCCCAAAAGGACATTCAATTTAGGTTTCTTAACAACACTTTAAAATTAAACTATGAACGAGTTAAAACTATTCTGAAGAGCGAAGAAGATTATTATAAAATTTTATTATTCCTATCAATTAATCATCCATTTCGATATCCAGAGTATATTTCAACAAAAGAATTTTCAAGTAAATATGGTATTAGAGAAAATACTCTGACTTATTATATTGATGAAATTGTTGAGAGTGATATATATCCAATAACATTTTTTAAATTAACTCTCACACCTAAAAAACATTTTTATTTCCAAGAAGATGAAAAATTGGAAACAATGATTCGTGCAATCTGTGAAAGTCATATAAAGGAGTTTACATATTTAAACAAATTAAATAGAAAATCAAAAAGTATTAACATAATAATTGATGATATCATAAAAGAAATTTGTAATATTTTGTTGAATGCTGGTTTAAAAGAAGCATTAAAAGAATTTATACCTGAATATCTTAAGTATTTGGCATATAAGATTGAAATCGAAGGGGAATTAAAAGAATCATTTGATAAGTTGGAAGGAATTATTTGGCAAAATATGACAAACATATTTAATTTAAAAATGTCAGAAGGCTTGGAAAATCGATACAACAAGGAGTTGGAAGAGATTAACAATGCATTAGAGCTCGATCGAAACAATTTAGAATTATACTATTCTAAACTTAAAATTTTAATATATTTTAGCCATTATGATGAAATTTTAAATTTGTTAGATGAGATGGTTGATATATTTCCTAAACAGGAGACAGAAATAAAAATAAAGAAAGCGTCAGTTCTTAAAAGAATGAAAAGGATCAAAGATGGGTTGAATATCATTAATGAACTACTTCAGAAATATCCTGAAAATGATGAATTACGTGTTTATAAAGCTTACTGGCTGCAATATCTAAATAAAAAAGAAGAATCTATTGATATAATAAAAGAACTCAGTGAAAGTAATCCTAATAATGGATCTTATCATGATACTTATGGAGAAATCTTAATGTATTTTGAAGTATATGATGAAGCTATAGAACACTTTCAAAAAGCATTAGAACTAGAGGGTAATAAATGGTTTGCTCATCAAACCTATATCAAATTAGGGATTTGTTATAAAGAGAGCGGAAATTATGAGTTGGCAACCAAGAATCTGAATAAAGGGAAAGAACTTACGAAAGAATTATCAATTGAAGATGATCTAAAACAGAGATGGCTTAAGATTGCAGATCTCTTCATCAATGAAATTGAATTAGATTAGTTAGGAATTCAGAAATTTTTTTCATCCAAATCAGAGTTTTTAGTTTCATTAACAATCTTATATTCAATAATTTTTTCATTGGGAGGTTTTTTTTCTTCGATTTCCTGTTCCTCAATTTCTAATATTTCTGGGATTGATTCACCAGCATGCAACTTTGGTTCTTTCTTATTCAATTAATCGCACTCTTTTATTTGTGTATCAATAATGACAATTTAACATTGAAATCTCTAATGATTATATTAAATAATCAATCTAACTATTATTAAATTAATCATTTAAAGAATAAATACCGAAATCTTCGATGATATACAAAGTAATGATTATTAAATCTAGTGGTATACTTTGTTATTCTAAAACATTTTATGGGGAAGATAAAATTGATGATGATTTTATAAGTGGATTTCTTACTGCTATTTTAGACATCTCTCAAAAAATAGGTGGTGGAGAAATAAAATCATTAAACTTCAGAAATTTTAATATTAATTATTCTTATGATGATGATAAGTTATGTATTTTTATATTGGTATCTGATATTAATGATCCAGAGGAAGAATTAAGAGATAAAATAGGTTTATTAAAAACTGAGTTTATAAAACAATATCGGGAGAATATCGTAAATTGGGATGATGATGTCTCTAAATTTGAAAAGTTTAATGAATTTACAGATAAAAACATCTATTTACCCCCTAAAGTATTACTCATCGGTGAGGATGGGGTTGGAAAAACTACAATTTTGAATTTGTTTCCGGGGGACCTTTTAATAGAATTAGATGATGATATGAATGAAGTAATACAGAAATCTATTAAATTACCTAATTTCAAAAGAATTAAGAAGTGTCTGTTAAGAGAGCTTAATATAGAGGATTTGATTAATAATCCAATGGGATATAATCACCTATTATACTCAGCTAATATTATTTGTTTTGTTACTAATTCGGGTGCATCTAATTTGAGTAGAACGAGAAACTATTTTTCTTCACTTGAAACTAAATCAATAAAAGCAGATTTCTATGTTATTGCAAACTTTCAAGATCTGAAGAAAATCTCGTTTGAGCCTGAAAAAATTGAAGAACTGTTTGGATTAAAAACATATGGATTTTCAGCTATTGCAGATAATGCAAAGGAATGGATATTTTCAATTTTATTAGAAATCCTAAGTAAAATTATTTTGGAGTGACTTGAAAATTAATAAACTATGAAAGTTAAAGAAGACTTTGTATTCCCTGTATATATAAATCAACCGGTCATGGAAACTATTAAGGATTTATGCGGTAAATCAGAATCAGAAATTTTTGGATATTTAGTAGGCTCTATTTTAATATGGAAGGGCATTATTTATGTTGTGATTGAAGATTCGCTTTTTATTCCAGGAGCAATTCATAGCAATAAATATTCGACTTCTCAAATAGAAGGAACTGCTGGAGAATACCAAAAAGAATTTCAAAAATTAAAAAAGTTAAAAAAAAATGAAAATTTGAGAATTATTGGATGGTGGCATTCTCATCCCAATTTTGGATGTTTCTTATCATCAATAGATTTACTCACTCAAAAATCCTTCTTTAATAAAGCATATCAAATAGCGTTAGTTGTTGATCCTATTAGGAATGAATTTGAATTTTTTGCTATAGATAATAGCATTCAAAAGGGATATAGATCTAAGAGTTATGCAATTTTGGAAATGAATAAAGATTAATAATTCAATTAGAAATGTCGGAAAATAATAAGGATTTAAAGGATTATACTGTATTTGGGATTGAATCTATAGATTCTGATATGTTCGATCGTCAAAAAAGGATTAAGGGATGGGATCAAGCCAAGATTCAAAATTCTACCGTCATGGTTATCGGTGCTGGGGCTATTGGAAACGAATTAGTAAAAAATTTGGTTTTAACCGGTATAGGTAAAATATTATTAATAGATTATGATTTTATTAATCCTTCAAATTTAAATCGATGTATCTTATTTAGTATTGAGGGTGCCAAACAAAATGAGTATAAAGCTGATGTTATAAAAGAAGCATGCACAAATCTAAATCCAGATACGGAGATAATTTCTATTAAAGAAGATTTAAATGACATTGATAAAACTCTTTATAAAAAGGCTGATGTGATTTGTTCTTGTGTTGATAATATTGAAGCAAGGATAGAAGCGAATAACTATGCTTATTATAACAAAATTCCATTCGTAGATGCCGGAATTGAAGAATTCTATGGAAGCATCCAATCAGTCTACTCAGAAGTAGAGGATGCCGCATGTCTTCAATGTAATATTACGGATACTGACTTAGATTTAATGTGGAAGAAGTTTTCTTGCACAGGTCAAGAAATAAATAGTGAAAATGGTGAAACCTTTGGAATCATAGCTTCAATTATCACCACCACTTCGATTATTGGAGGATTACAATCCCAACAAGTTTTAAAATTTCTATTGGGAATAGAATTTTTTAAAGAAAATAAAAAATGGAATCCCCATATTGGTCGTCCTTTAATTGGTAAACAACTACATTATAATGGGGTACTAAATAAGTTTGAAATCATAGATAAATTAAAAAATCCAGATTGTTGGACGTGTTCTTATAAAAAAAAGCAAATTAATAGATAATATAAGCTAGAATTTTAAATTAGAAATAAGAGTTATAAAAAAGTTTATGAATAAGGTGATAAATTCTGCCAGAACTTCCCTATGAAATATGGAAAGAAAGAATTGATAATGAACTTGATAACATTGAAAAACTGAATGTTTTAGAAAACAACTCTATAAGAAGAACCACCGATTACACTGAGCTTATTTTAAAAATTAAAGTATTAGGATTCATTATGAAGAACTCTGAACTACTCCCAAAAGATTCTCATAATATTCATTTAAGATTAAATCGAATGTTCCCATATCCAGGAGGTGTTGATTTTTCATGGCTCACGGAAATATTTCACCCGAATATAGATTCTGTTGAGAAATCATTTTCAAGTGAGCAAGGGACAGGCTATATATGTTTAAATATATTGAAACAATGGTCTCGATTGTCTGATTTAGTTACTATTGTTAAAGCCCTAGAAATTTTAGTGGAAAATCCAAATCCAGATGATCCTCTTGATTATCCCTATTGTTTAGAAGCGGCCAAGTACTTTAAAAAACATAAAATTGAGAAATTAAAAAAAAAATATTCATCTGCAAGTGACCTTAAAGAAACAGAAGAAGAGGATGATATTATTGTCATTGATGACTAATCAAATAAAATTTTATCTATTAAACCGCCTATAACCCTTGTCCACAGAATTAGAGTTTCTTTCTCTTTCAACCCATATTTGTGAACGGCATCTGAAATTGTAATTTTATTAGGTAATTCTTTATTATGTAGAACTAGTGTATAGGAACGCTGTTCAGAACTAATTATCCCCAAATGCTTTACGACGATATCTATGATCCTTTCAATTTGATGATGATCCTTGACCTCTAACTTAATTATTTTTCCTGTTCTTGAATCCTCAACTGAAAGTTTCAATTTATTTCAGCCATCTAGTTTAAACTATATGTTTTAATTATTAATTGCAACTATATAAAAGTTAAGATTTTTAGTTATCTTGAATAGATTCATTGCGATTTACCATATAGATAAGTAATCCAATAAAAAAAGGGGTTATCCACACGATCAGAAACCATACAACAGCATTTAACCCCTTTTTCTTAGCGTCTTTATACACCCAAATTGCTACAAAGATCAGAATAGAGTATGGAATAATCAAAAAAACTAAAAGAAGCAACCCAATTAAGAAATATAAATCACTGTAAATACTAAACAATTGTAATATCATCCTCTTCGGTTAATTTTGGTTTGACCTCATCAAAGGGCGTTTCACAAACCCAGCATGAATTTTCTAAACTAGTTAATGCTTTAGAACATCTTGCACAATATAAAACGTCACATTTGGGGCATACGTAATTCAACCGAGCTATTTTGCTCTTACATACTATACAAATCTTTTCTTTTCTAAAATGCTCAATTTGTTCTTCCGTAATTATTTGAGGTTTTGTAAACATACTAAGAAAATCCTTAACGGTCTCTTTTTCTTCTATTTCTTGAAGTGGACGTGCCCTTAATCGTTTGGTTATATTAATTACTATATAGATTATTACTATAGCGAGTACAATACCAGAAATCCAAATAATTGTCAGGTAAATAATGATTACTGGTAAATTGGTAAAAATTGTAAATCCTAGAAATAAAAGAATACTCCCAATTGAGAATATTACAATCCAATTAGCAAGTTTTCTAGAAAAGAAATCAAGGTTTATAATTAAAGGAGATAATGCGACTAGTGCACCTGACATTACGAGGATAGACGGAATCGCAGAATATATCAAATCCAAATCTTTTATTGCGATTGTTTCAAAAGCCCATCCTATCAAAAATATAGTAAATCCAATTGTCATCACTGATGATATTGTTTGAAACTCTTGCTTGGATTTTATTGAAAACCAGATGAACATTACACTCAAGCATATTACATTTATAAATATATAAATAAAAAAATATAGATAAAAATAAAGAAGAACATAATTTACCACTCCGAAGGTTTCAATAATAACACTCAGATCCCCGGTGTAAGTTCCCTCTATAATATAGTCAGTTATGTAAAAAAAAATTCTTGCTAGAGCAATATTAAACCAAAAAATAGTGAACGCATACATTAATGCTTTTTCATATATTGTTTCTCCCCTACGACCTCGATTCAAATAATAAAAACTACAAACAATTATTACAATGATAGTAATACTTGAGAAGAACCTTTCAACTGGATCAAATGTTATGAAAATAATTTCTTAATTTCACCACTCTAAATTCTAATATGTATTATTTTTCAATAATTAGCTTATAAGACAATTCTGTTTAAAAAAATTTTGATTTACTATTTTAAAATTGATCTTCCGTGGTCAAATTGTTGACTCCTAAAAAGCTAGTTGGTAGGTTATTAATTTAAATATAAATAACTCTTAACGAATTAATTAGAGATCTTTAAAAAATTATTTGATAAATTTTATGAAAAAAATTGCGATAATACTTACATTTTTAATTATTAGTGGCTTCGGTATTATTCTGGGAATTCCAATTGGTATTCTCTCAGAAAATCTTTCATCTTATGACATTTTTAATGAATCTCTTTCCTTTGAATATCTACCAGGTACACCTTCAAGTGTTGAGACGTTAAATCTTAATGTTGAATTAGGAAATATAGAAATTAAATATGTGGATCCTCCTGTGAATTACTATGCGAAGATCGATGTGTACATTGAGATGGCTGGTGCAGGTTTGGCGGGTAAGGATTGTTTTAATTATTTTATTATTAGTGAAGGGAATTTAACAGATTCACCAATACAATTTTCGATGAGACTTTTTCCAGATATAAGTGATATTGAAGTAGATTCTCTAATAAAAGAGGTTTCAATAGTTGTGAATCTAAAAAAAGGCATAATTTTTGATATCTCCGTAAATGTTATAGATGGTAATGTTGATCTAAACATCCCTTTTAATGTTTGCACAAAAAATTTGAATGTTAGTACTATTAATGGTAATATTTTGTTTAGCTTAACAAAATGTATTTTAGATGGAAATATAACAATAACAGGGAATCAATCAGATATAGAATTACGAACCTGGAACGTTCAATATTCAAGAGATTGTCTTTGGGATCTCAGCAATCATGAAGGCATTATCAAATTTAATATTTTTCAATCAAAAGAAAGTGGAGCAAATGTTACAGGATTTGGTGAATCCGTGAATGGTATAGTCCATATTGTATATACGGATGAGACGAATGCAGTGGGTGCTTGGTTTAAAATGATTGACTACACATTATGGATTTGTGATGAAAATTATCCAGACGAATATGATCATGATGATTGGGGGTTTTTTTTTAATGATGAACTAGATTCTGGGCATGAGATTACTTCACACGACTTTCCTGCAAGTAGTAACTATAACATATCGTTATACACTCAAAGGGATGGGCGTTGTGCATGGCTTTGGAATCTAAATAACATTCCAGAATAAAAATATATTCTAGTAGTCAAAAACTAGAATATCACCTCAATAAAATCCTAAACGAAGAAACCCTCCTTAAAGAGGATCCTAAAAGCATGTCCTTCTTGGGGTATTCCTCTTACATTAGATGCATGAGCAAAGTATACGGTTGAAGCACTTAGCCATATAACTGGATAGAGTTGTTCTATTAGTCGTTCTTGAATCTGATAATATAATTCTCCTCGGGCAGTGGAGTTTGATTCTTCAACCGCTGCATCCATCCATTGCTGTATTTCTGTATCATTAAAATGATAAAAGTTATGTAAACCATCAGCTTTAGTGGAAAATAATGGGTTGATTATTTCGACAGGGTCATTAAAAATAGCATTCCATCCTACTAAAAAGATTTCTAGTTCACCAGAGAACATTTTAGTCCACCAATCCGGCCATGTCAAAGGATCATCTTCCACTTTTACTCCAATTTGTTTGAGATTTCGAGCAATCTCAAGCGAGAAATTACCACGGACCCAGCTCCCAAGAGGATATGAATATTTATATGTCGCAAGTGGGTTTGAACTATTAGCTATCATTTCCCATGGATTTCCGGGACTAGTATCTTCATCTGCAGTTAAACCAAATGTGCCATTCCAATTTACATCTAGTAATGTTTGTCTGGCAACTGTAATGTTGTAAAAGGGAACCTCGAAATCTTTCCAGTTAGAATAGAGCATCCATTTCGGTAATACTGATTTTATTCTTTCATGTTCTGCCCCCTCATGAAATACATCAAAATAGTATGTATAATTAAAAGCATATGAGATTGCTTTTCTCATTGTTTTATTGATTAGTTCATTGTTCATAGGAATAGAAGAGTACCCCGATTGAGTTCTATTCACAACGGTAATATCCGGAGTGTTCTTATATATTTCAACATTTGATAGATTGGGTTCCTGTACAAAAGATAGCTTGTGAGAAAGCATATCATTTAATCTTTCTTCATCAAGACTCCATGAGTAAAATATTTTGTCAAATTTTGGTCTTTTACCCCAATAATCCGGATTAACTGTTAAGGTTGTATTTATACAAACCCCTGTGTCGAAATCTCCCCAATAAGTATGACACAATTCTTGCTTAAAAGGACCTGTCCCCACAATTTTTTGTGCACTGATATTAATATAATCATTCTCAGGAGTAGACGTTGGTGACAGAATATATAACTGGGGAATAGTTAACAAAGCTTTGAAAGGAATATAGCGTTTATTTAAGACAAACCTTATAACATAAGTATCCAGAACTTCAGTCCTATTGATATGCCATTGACCTTCATTATTAACAAAAGCATAAAGGTACCCCCAAGTCTCCCACCAGGGCTTATTGTCTAAAAACCATTGCAGTCTATCAAAATTCCATTTGACAGCTGTGGCATTAAATGGGGTACCATCATGAAACCTAATTCCACTTTTAAGTGTACAAGTAAAATTTAAATAATCTTCACTCCACACACCCTCTGTCGCTAAGTTATTAATAATAGGAGCATTTTTATTAGATTGATTAATGTCAAATAAACCTTCAGCAACCTGCGCTATTACTATTAAATCTCTAAAGTAAAGTTCAGATAATGGGTCGAGAGAGTTGGGTACGTCATCAAAGCAACAAAATAGTATTCGTTCTTTCCCACTCTCTGTACTTATTATGATATTCATCCCTACTATGATACCTGCAATTGCAATAATAGATGTTATTCCACTTATAATTACGGGTTTCTTTATATCACTTAATTTAAAACGTTTTTTTTTAGTTGAGGCTTTTTCTCCAGTCATTTTAATCACAAATCCTAAATGATCCTGTTATTTGATAAAAAGAATAATTTTTGAGATTTCATAATTATAATATAAATTTAAAATTGGATACAATTACTATTAAAACTTACGATCATGTACAACGATTTTTATTAAAGAAATAAAGAGATTAGGTTATATTCTGTGCTATTTATTCATAGCTATAGTTTTTTCATATAATTTTTCAATAATGGCATTAAAAGCTTTATGAACTCCCTGCCCCGTTTTCGCTGAAGTTATATAATAGTCAAGGAAACCAAGATCATCTATGACTTTTTGAATTGGTGAATGATCTAAAGAATCCTCATCAATCAAATCAACTTTATTTGCAAAAAGAACAGTCGGAATAATTCTACAAAACTGTTTTATCTCTTCATTCCAGCTTTTTATATTTTGAAAACTTAGTTCTCCTAATCTGTTTTCTTCAAGACTATATACAATGATAGCGGCATTGCTCTCCCGATAAAAAGAAGGACGTAAAAAATCAAAATCTCTTTGCCCTGCTATATCCCAGAACAATAACCTAATACTATTCCCATCTATTTCTTTATCATATTTAGAAAATTGAGCGCCAATAGTCTCAATATAATCGGTTTCAAAAGTCCCTAAAGTATATTTAGTGATTAAGGACGTCTTTCCAACCCTTACATCCCCTACAACTGTAATTTTATACCTTAATTTCTTACTGGGTTCATTCATAGAATGGAAGAAATATGAGAGAATGATATTTACAATAAGATTAGATTTTCAATAATATAAAATTTTGTAAGAGGGAGGATAATGATGTAATGAACTATTTGAGTATAAAATACATTCTACGATTGTTTTTTCCTTTATTTACAGTTTTAGTAAGTTCAATTGTCCCAATTTCTTGTAAATGATTAACATGTGTTCCTGCATCCACTTGTTTGTCAATCTCTCCAATATTAACTATACGAAATTCTTTTATATTTTCAGGTAATAC
>JBHLNR010000025.1:0-30543 GCA_048941385.1 Promethearchaeota archaeon | reverse complement strand
GTTACCAAGGCTGACCTACATAACATAAGAAATTCCAGGTTGGTTGGTAATCATGAATAAAATTCTTAATAATATTATTATCTCATTAAGTGGATTCTTATTTAATATTTTTTACTTGTTATAAGCTTGTGCTCTAGATAACAATGGATTGTGGTAGCTGAAACCATTTTTAAATTATAAATGATTGTTATTAAAAAAAGAGCATTTTTTTAATTTTGTTTAACCAAATGTCTATTTGAATTAAGAAAATATTGATGAATATTTAAAGAAATAAAAAAATTTTATTCAAACTCAATATTTTTCTTAATCATTTTAATTTACATTTGAAGTCAAATAAAATTTTTTTAGACAGCTTTATATATATAATAAAACTCCAAAAACTCACTTAAATTTGAGGAGTATAGCATTGTTTTAAAAATTAACATATTAATAGATATTTTGGAGTCGGAAAAACATGACAAAACAGTATTGCTTTAAATATATTAATGCGATAAAAAAAAAGGTTTATATATCATCTTATCATCTATAATTATATAAAAAAAAATGTGGTTTAAGGCGATTGTTTTTAAAAAAGTGTTAGACAATTTGCTGAATCTTGATTTTGAATGAGGAGAATTGAAATGAAAATTGTTACTGTTAACATACCTGAAACTTATCTCGAAAGTATTGAGAGGCTAATAGGGGAGGATGGATTATATCCTTCACGATCTGAATTAATCCGTTGTGCGGTCCGTGATTTTTTAATAAAAGAGTTAAAAAGAGCGAATGAAATGATAAGATATAAAGAAGTCGAGGTTGAAGAACTTGACGATAAGAATTATGTGAGGGTACCAATAGAAAAAGTAGACGAGAATAATGAACCTGTTCGAGAGTTTAAGACTTATAAGATAATTAAAAGACTTGAGTATTAATATTTTAAAGGATTTTTAGGTTTGAAGGGCTCCACCTTTCCTCATTTTCTTTTTTTAGTTAAACTTAAGTTCTGATACAATTTTTTTTAAATTGGAAGGTTAGGAGATATAAGCTTCACCTTTGGGATAAAGAAAATGGCTAAGGAAAGATCTTTGTCGACTACTAGTAATTAGTTATTTAAGGAAGAAATGAATTAAATATTATTAATTTCTAAGATAAAATTCAATTAGGTGGAAAAGAAGAGGTAATTTATATTACTCATAAAAAAGAAGATTCAAATAAGAGAATATACAAACCTAAATTCATGGAATGGGGTATAATAAATAAAGAAAACTTTAAGGATATTTATGACGTACCAATTAAACGTTGGGATCCCCTTTCTACGGTTAAGATAACTTCGGAGGATTTTGGCCTTCGAACTGAGCGAACGAGATATTATGGTCATTATTCTTATATATCACCAATTCGAGGAACACGACCTAAAGGTTTTAAAACTGAAGAGGAGGAAAAGGAATTTTATGATTGTTCAAAGAAAATACTAAAGAAGTATAAGGATGTATTTTCTTCGGTTATAGAAGGAAAGCAAATTTATAACGGTTGGGGAATACCTATTGGGGATGTGTATACAATGATTATTACTCAGGATGAAATTAGGAGAGATAATCCCTTTTCTGAGAATCCACATCGAATAGAAAAAATACCTGAGGAAAACAAAGCATTAACTTTAATTAATAGATATCCCTCAATGGCAAGAGTAGTTGATCCTGAAATCGAGAAATACATAGAAAGTAAATTACCTCCACATCTGAAGTTATCGAAAGGAATTAATTTAGTTACGATTTCACGAGATTTTTATCCTTCTTTATGTTTTAATTTAATCCCTCCAGATATTTTATCAGGAATTTTTCTTTCCATGAAGGCAGCAATTCTATATTGCATTGAACAAGCAATTGATAAAGATTACTATGATATACCAGTTATGCCTTTCTTTAATATTGGAAGTAAAGTCGGTGGTTCTCAACCTCGTATTCATAGCCAAACTTATATAGATTTGAATATGGATGGACATGGAAGTCGATTAGAAGGATATCTTGAAGCTTTTAAAGAAATGGGAGACGATTGCCATCTATGTAAAACAACGCATGGAGATACGGATAGGATTATCCTTAAATCGAATTTTTGGACTTTTTATAACACAGGAAGTCCGGTAAGGAATTATCATATCAGATTCCATCCAAATGAACATATTAGACGGTTCTCCCAATTAAAGATCAATCAAATTGAAGATTTAGCTTATTCTTTAAAAATAATTTTTCAGGCTTTAGATGATATTGAGATTGATAGAAATAGAAATATCTTATTTAATAGTTGCCCTTTTGGTTATGATGCTAATTTTCATTTGTTTGCGGATATAATCCCTCATGAAACCATTGGAGGTGCTGAAATGGCAGACGATATGAGAGTTGCTAGAAAATTACCCCATATTGCTGCGAAAGAAATAAGAGAATCCTTGGAAAAGTATTCTAAATAATTAATTGATTTGGTCTTTATACACTATTTTAATAACTTTTTTATATCAAATAAAATTAGATTTATATCTATTGTATCTGATATATATAATGTTTGTTTTCTTGATGAATTCAATTATTATCTTTCTTAAACAATAATTTAGTTTAGTATGACTCGTGAATGGTCCGCAATAATTCTTGCTGGTGGTAAAGGTAAGAGACTAATGCCTTTGACCTCTTTAATTCCAAAACCGTTAGTAAAAGTAACCAATGTTCCTATGGTCGATTATGCAATTGCCCATCTAGTTTATGCAGATATTAAGCATATTATTCTTGCTTTGGCTTATAAGGGGGGAGTATTAAAGGAATATATCAAAAAAACTTGGACTCCTGATAGACTGGGGGATGTTGAATTGGAATGTGAGATACAAGAAAGTAGAGGGACTGCAGATGCATATAGATTACTGACAAATCAAATTGATTCTGAGAAAGTTGTTGTAAGTATGGCAGATATAGTCACTAACCTTCCTATGAAAGATTTTATGACCTTTCACTCTGAAAAAGGGGGACTTGCTACAATATCTATGAAAACTGTCGAAAGTCATACTTCGGAGTATGGTGTAGTTTTATTAGATAAAAATCGTAAAATATATCTTTTCCTAGAAAAACCGGCACCAATGGAATTATACGTAAGCAGTATGGCTCAGAGGGCTGATCTTTTTCTTCATACAAACATAATAAATACAGGAATTTACTGTTTTAATAGGAATATAGCAAACATTCTTCATGAAATTGGTTTAATGGATTTTGGTGGGGAACTCTTTCCATATCTTCTTGAAAACCAGTTTGATTTATACGGTTTTGTCGGAAATTATTATTGGATGGATGCAGGAAATTCTACTACATATCTATGGGCTAATTGGGATTTACTTCGAAAATATGCTTGGCCAATTTTGCCCAATGGTGTAGAATATGACGGAATTTATGTAATGGGTATTATTAATTCAGGACAAAATATTGAAATTGAGAAACCATCTTGTTTTGCAGAATTTGTTCAATTAGAAAATCGTGTGAAAATAAGAGAACTCACTTCAATAGGGCAAAATGTTGTTATTGGAGAAGATAGCTTAATTGAAAAAAGTGTTATTTGGGATAATGTTAAGATTGGAGCGGGATGCATTATTACAGAAAGCATTATTTGCGATAACTGTGAAATTGGTGAAAATGTAGTTTTAGAGAGAGCTATAATTGCACCAAACTGTAAAATTGAAAATAATTCCCAATTGAGAGATAAAACATTAAAACTAGGAACTAGGATATAAATAACCTTGAATTTTTCAAACAAATTATTAGAAAAAAGAACTAAAAAGCTGTAATTTTGCCTTTTTTATTATAAAAATAAGTGATAACCATGATACTTGGATATTTTGGTTTAATTCTTCATGGACATATCCCATGGTGCAAGAAATCAGGTAGATGGCCTGCAGGAGAAGAATGGCTATTTGAAGCTATGAATGAGACTTATATTCCTTTATTAAATGTCTTGAGAGATTTTAAAAACAACAAGATAGAAACTGCTATCACAGTGAATATTACTCCAATTTTGGCAGAACAGTTAGCAGATGAATATATGAAACAACAATTTTCAGAATATATGGATAATCTAATTTCACGAGCTCAACATGATATTAAACGGTTCGAAAGTCATCCCCAGAGACGAGTTATAGCAGAATTTCATTTAAAGAATTTTCAAAATAATTTAGATGCATTTTATCATAACTATTATAGAGATATTTTAGGAACATTTAAATGGCTCCAAGATGAAGGAATGATTGAATTAATTACATGTGGAGCGACACACGGTTTCTTACCTCTTCTAGAAAGTGATTCAGGAATATTTACTCAAATTCAATTAGCTGTAGATACGTATAAAAAATATTTTACTAGAGAGCCAAAAGGTATTTGGCTGCCTGAATGTGCATATAGACCTAAGGAGTTCAAAAATGGAAAAGTTAGAGAAAGTATTGACTATTGGCTGAATAATTCTGGTATCGAATATTTCTTCGTAGATTCACATGGAATAATTGAGGCAGAAATTATAGAACAAAGGAACGAAATTGGGTTAAATACTAATTTTGGATATAATTTAGAAACGGGAGTTTCAGTGTTTGGACGAAACAAAAACACAAGTAGACAAGTCTGGGATGCTAAAATTGGATATCCTGGTAATGAATGTTATAGAGAATTTCACAAAAAAGATCACGAATCAGGGTTGCACTATTGGAGAATTACCAAAAAACAAGATAAAGAGATATATGATATCAATGAAGCTGAAAAAAAATTTGTATCTCATGCTAACCATTTCATAAGCCTTCTAGAAAAGGAATTGCTTGACTTTTCAAGCAGATCTAATCTCACAGGAATTATTGTTTCTCCATATGATTTTGAGCTATATGGGCATTGGTGGGGGGAAGGAATACATTGGTTAAAGAAAATTTTTGAATTGATTAACATAAATGGCAATATTGAAATGATTTCTATTTCAGATTATCTCTCTAAATTCAAAGATAGTTTTTCTATTATTAAAATGAAAGAAAGTAGCTGGGGAATGGGAGGACACTTCGAAGTATGGAAAAATGCTGAACATGCATGGATTTGGCCTTATATCAATAGTTCGATTAAAGCGTTCGAACAAGTATTAGATCATAATCCAAATCCAAATGAATGGGAGCAAAGAATTCTCAGACAAATTGCAAGAGAATTGCTTTTAATGGAAGGGAGTGATTGGCCATTTTTACTCTATACAGAGCAGGCAAAGGAATATGCTAATCAAAGATTTCATCATCACCATCAAAGGTTTCTTAAATTGATATGGGCTGCGAAGAATTTTGCAGATCAAAATCGAATTAATATCTCAGAGTTAGAAAATTATGAAACAATAGACTCTTGCTTTCAAGAGATTAATATTAACTATTTTAGAAAAAAAGAAACTAATAATTAATTTTTATTCATAAAGCCAAAGTACAAACCTCCAAAGGATAATTTCAGTCTTTCAAGTTGGTGGATGTGTTCATTATAAGAATCATCAGAATTTTTAGAAACCTTTAAAAGTATATTTTCATAGAATTTTACTAAGAAATCCATTTAACTAAAAATGAGTAGAAATTCAAAAATGAGAAATTCTTCAAAAGCACTAGTATTAATTTTTTTACTTATATCTATATTAAATCCCATTTTACATCTTAGAGGAGTAAGAGTCGAAGCCGATGAGGAACAATCGCTAGATCCTTTCAGTATAGAACCTGCATTACCAATTTTTGTTGTGGGTGCCTGTGGCCCACGTGACATAGCCCACTGGGATCCATGTACATATGTGGCTAGTACAGGAGATTATTATTTAGATAATACTCTTGAATGCTTATTTACATTTCCATATAACACCACAGGCGAGCTTGATGATCTGCAACCTGTACTTGCAACAAGTTGGATATATGAATATAGACCAGATGAAATGAATGTTGCTGGTTTTATGAATTATGACGGTATAAAATCAGTAGAGATAACACTCCGACAAGGAGTTAAGTTCCATGACGGTTCAGATTGGAATGCAACAGTATGTAAATGGAACATTGATAGACTTATGACAATTATAGGAAATATCAGTGGTGTTACAGATGTACTTGATGCAAATATGCATTCTAGACGAGATACTTTTTGGTTAGAACAAGGTGATTGGGCTGCTTATGAAACCCCTGGTTGGAATGTTACGCAGTTTGCGGGTAAGCCTGGAGAGTATCCAGGATTTGGTACTAGCACTGAAGCAACTATGGTAGGTCGCTGGCCCCGTTTTTATAATGTAACCATCATAGAAGATTTACAATCGGGAGGGAAGATTAAAATCCACTTTGGCGATTGGGGTACTGGTATGGCTTATCTTAGGGGAATCGTTATGATATCAATGTATTCTTATGCAGACTATTTCGATACTGCTATCTTAGGATATGGTGATAATCCATCTTTTCCACAAGATAATCCCGCAGTTTTTCCTGGACATCTAATAGGTACAGGTCCATACGTCTTTGAAGCTCATATAGCGGATATTGGCACATTACATAGATTTAATGATTGGTGGAATGCCACTGCTCAACAAGCTGATGGTTGGCATATGATTGGAAATGTTGCGCTAGCTACTTTTGCCCATACCGAAGCAGGATTTAATGCTAGAAGCACTGCTATGATTACTGGAGATGTTCACTTTGCGTATGACCGAGCATGGGAACCTCTTAATTATGATGATATGATTGCAGCTCCTAATGTAAATTACATACCTTTGGGAGTTGAAGGATACGGAGAAAATATCATTTTAAATTGCATCAATGAAACATTTATGTGGACGTATGCTAATGTACTTCACTTAAATATGTCTGGCATATATGGAGCAGTTCCATACTGGCCTGGGCCACAATTCATGGCTTCAGGAGTGTTGAATCCGGATTGGACGTTAAACGCGCATGGAATAAATCGTGCTTTTAGAAAGGCGATTTCTTATGCGTTTGATTATGATACATATATCCATGTTGCCTTCAATGATCGTGTAGTTCGATCGGGAGGACTTCTTGGAAAGGCTAATCCATATTATAATAGCTCCATACCGATCGCTTATCGAAATCTCACTATAGCACGTCAAGCTCTTTTAGATGATCCATTTTGGGGGCCAATATGTGCTGCTAGAGGACTTTCTAACGCCAATGATACAGCAGATTGGAATTTTGTAGCAGATACCAATCCCATTTATGAAATGGAATATAATTATGATCAAGCCCATTTAGAAGCGTATAGCGTGATGCAGACAAGCCTTAGAGATATTGGGTGTGTTATAGATGCTTCCGAAGATGTACCTGATACATACACTAAAATGACTACATTCTTCACATTTCCTTGGACTATAACGGATGGATTTGCCATGAAATTTTATTATCCTCGATATGACGTTCTTTCTTACATTCAACCATTTTATAAAAGTCCTGCTGCAGGTTCAATCTGGCCATATGATCAATTTTACAATATGGGCTTTAATTATAATGATACATGCGACGATTTAATTGAAAGAATCTGGTTTCAAAACAGCACTGGAGTACAGGATTCATATAATAAATTAGCTGATTGGGCCCAAAACTTTCAATATCCATATATTTATTTAGGAAACGATTTGGTTGGGTATGCCATTAATAATGATTATGAATATACATGGTACTGGGAGACATTTAAGTTTAATTTTGTTAAAGGGGGTGGTCCTAATCTATTACCAGTCGCAGATTTTTCAGTTAATTCTACAGATATCATAGAAGGTGAAACAGTGAGTTTTACATTTACCGGTGATGAAGGAGATCCTTCAGCAACGTATCTATGGGATTTTGGGGATGGATATTATTCTGCAAATCAGAATCCAACTCATCAGTATACTACAGCGGGAACCTATACTGTCAGTTTAAATATTATAGATGCCAATGGTGATTCTGATAATGAAACCAAGATTGATTTAATAACAGTGAATCCAGATTTGTTTCCGTATTCCAATTTTACTGCTGATCGTACAACCATTCCAGTAAATGGAAGGGTAGAATTTGATTTTACTGGAACTTTAGGTAATTCACCAGCAACTTTCTTTTGGGATTTTGGGGATGGGTATTTTTCTGCAATTCAGAATCCAACTCACCAATATACAACGGTAGGAACTTATACTGTAAGTTTAACTGTTACTGATTTGAATGGGGATGAAGATACAGAAACTAAAGCAGATTTCATTACTGTCGAAGAAGCTCCACCTGACGGTGAAATATTTGGATATGAGACAAATCTCATTATTGGAATTATTTCAATAACAATCGTTGTAATTATACTTAAAAAACCGAAGTTTAAAACTAAGAATAAAATTAAAGGAAGTTAAAACTTCTATAAACCTTTTTTTTTTCTGAGAGCATGATTCCTATTTTATTTTCGAGCGAATGGTTCTAGATCTATAGTTTCAAATAATCCATCATTAATTTCAATCATACCTACAAAGTGCCATTCTCCCTCATTCACATTTTGCCCATTTGCATATGTATTGGCCATATTATAGAGCCTAATAAAATTGTCATAGTGTAATGCAATTATATTTTCTGCATAATCCCGAGCAGACCAAGTCGTAATTAGAAATTGCCAATCACTACTCTCGAGTAATAATAACTCTCGTGCCATCTGTTTTAGAATTTTAATTAGGTTAGGATCATTTGAATCTTTACATCTGACTATAATCTCTTCGCTCTTAGCTTCAAATTCATACTAATTAAATTTATAAGACAAAGACTTATCCCTTAAGAGCCTAAGCGTTCTCTGGAATAATAACCACGAAATTCGATCCAGTAACCCACATCTCTCCATTTAAACTATTTATTATTTGATCCACAAAAGATAGCCCTAAAAGCATGCTCCTAGAATCTTTATAGCTTTTTTCCTTTATATTTTTACCAAATGAAGATCCAACTACTTTGTCGACAAATTCAATTTTTAAATAATTAGTTTCTTCTTTAAATTGGCGATAAATTAGAATTTGAATATCTATATTTGGATTTTCATTATATTCAATAATATGTATCAAGATATTTTCGAATACATCTACTAGGATCTCATTTGAGTTAACATAATACTGTTTGTTTGGAGGGTATATCTTAATATCAATTTTTTTATCCTGAAATATATCGGATATACTTTTTATGGCTTTCTGTAGCATCATAACTAATTCCATTTTTACTAAAGATAGAGGAGTATCTTCAAGTTGAGACAATTTTCGTACATTCGATACTAATTTTATCCCACTCTGACATTGGTCTTTAATAGTTTCTAAAACAAATTTCAATTCAATTGAATTTTTAGAGAAACTTTGAGTTTGTTTATAATTTGTTATAGAAGATTGGATCTCTTTAAAAATATTGTCCACATCATGAGCAAATAATTCTTTATAAAAATTGGCTCGATCTAAAGCTTTATGAAATTGATATTCACTCTCTCGTAGAGCTTCTTTGGCTTCCTTTTGGTTAGTGATGTTGTTGGCGAGTATTTGAATATAAATTTCTTGATCAATTATAACTACAGATATTTGAATATTTACCCATATTAAACCTCCTTCCTTTGTCTTCAATTGAACATCTAGAATAGTTATTGATTCACCTTTAACTAGTCGTTTCAAACTCTCTAATATAGACTTCAAATATTCTGGATGAATGAATGGAAGTTTGTCATACCTTTTACCGATCAGTTCCTCGTTACTATATCCTAACAGCTGTTTTATCATAGGATTGCAATCTACAACAATTCCATTGGAGTTAATTAAAATTATAGAAAAAGGAGAATTTGTAAATAGGTGACGATATTTATTTTCAGAGCTAATTAACCTATTCTCTGCAATTTTACGCTCGGTAATATCGCGTATAATACATTGAATTAAATTTTGACCCCCCATTTGGATCTCACTAGCATTTATTTCTACCGGGATACTAATTTCACTAGGATTTTCTATTTTAATTTCAATTAATTGAGGATTCCCCAATTCAATTTGTTTAAATATTATCTGTTTGAAATCAACTTGTTCTCCTTCTAATTTTAATTGAGTAGAATGCATTCCAATAAGGATATCTGAAGGTAGTTGAAGTATTTCTTCTGCTTGTTTATTCGCATCGACGATTATTCCCGACTTACGATCAATAATAAGAATTGCATCTCGAGCTGCCATGAATAATGCTTGATAACGCATTTCAGCTATTCTTAATGCTTGTATTGTTGGCTCGACAGATTTTAACTTTTCTAATATAGTATTATATATTTTTCTGAGTTCAGTTAAAACCTGAGATTTGTTCATATATAATTCTTTAATTTGAGTAAATTTATCAAATATAAAACTATTAAACCGTTCTATAATTGCTCTTGGAATTTTCTCGTTATAAAATATTACAAGTGAAAGAGGTAGCGCTCCACCTCGTATAGAATCATCTGAAATAACATCAAAATATATTGCTGCTTTTAGCTTAAGATGAGTAAAGGGTAAAATAACAGAAGTCCTCTTAAAATTCTGTCCCCCAAAGATAAATTGAGAAATTGAAAAACAACGTATCGCAATGACTTCAGGATCATCAAAAACATCAAGAGGATAATTTGCCACTATTTTTGCACCTTCATTCTCATCCCATTTAGAAAACAGTAGACTGAATTCGCTTTTTGGTTGAGGAGAGATTATCTTTGAGAGTTTTTCTGAAATCCATTGGAAAGCTTTATTAACATTTTCACCAGTAAGACCACAAGTTAAATAACACTGAAGAGGTCTATTAGTAAATTTGTTGAGTTTCATATCTTCCTTAAGTGCTTCAATATTCGCCATTTCTAAATCAATTTTATTAAAAAGAATGAGTAATGGTAAGCCTTCCATATCTGGTAGATCTACAACATTGTGTAATATCTCTCGAGCAGCACTATATTGTTCTTTGTCTGCAATATCAAGTACGAAAACCAAACCATCTTGATTTTTTAAGAAAGGCTTCCATAAATTCCTAAACTTTATTTGTCCGGGGGTATCATAGGTAATCAGAGACACATTGTTTATTACAATCCTCGAAACATCTATGTATGTAGTCGGAAGTGTTTTCTTCCTCATACCATCTTTTAAACAATTGATCAATGTAGTCTTTCCAGCATAAGTAAGCCCAAACAGGAGAATTTTTGCGTCTTTATATTTATACATAATACTTTCTTCGGGAATTGAATTATATAAGGTGTAAAATAAATCTTTAACCCTTTCTAATTTTTCCCTAGCATCTTCATATTGATTCCTTTCAGCATGAAAAGCTTTATAAACATCTTCAATATTTTCAAATTCTCTTGCGAATCCTTCAAGTATTTCTTTTGATAAATTATAATTAATGGTATTATTAATATCAAATATGATAGAAATTAGTAGTGTTTCGCTCATACCTCTTGCCTCTTTACTAAAAATATTAAAAATATAATTAGCACTCTTATAATTTCCAAAAGTGTGAATAAAAAAACCTTCATTATAAAGGTCCATTAAAGCAGGCAGAGAATAAAAATCACTTTCTTTTAATGATTTTGGTGCGTGTAATAGGATTCTAGGGCCAAATGTTTGATTGAAATGGCTTAATATTATAGCTTTCAAATGCTTTCACTAATATTTAGTTAATTATTTTCTTTTAATATATAAATGATATTTAGTTCTAAATTAGCTCTAAAATTTGAAATAATTTTATAAAACTCCCAGTTTGTTTAGATATCATAAGAAATTGTTTTTTTTAATAAATTAAATAACGGGTTAAATTCGAATTTATTGAAAAACGGCTTATCTGTACATAATAGAATGTAGAATCGAATGTTATCTTCCATAAGTTTAAATTGTTTGAAAAGAAAATTTTTTTCAAGCTTTTCAACAATCATTTGATTTTCAAAATGATCTCCGCTATTATCTAGTTCATCAAATACATCATTTAACCTTAAGAAATGTGGTGATAATGAATTCAATATTTCTTTTATAACCTCAGTTTTATAATATGTTCCAATAATCAATGAGTTATCATCTATTAATGCTATTCCATCAACTTGATTTTTATATGCAAACTCTTGAATAGCTGTTTCAATTACTTTAGATTTTGGATACAAATTTAAAAGAATTTCAGACATGGCATTTATAATAGAATATGGTTCAAAAACAGAAGTTTCATAGAAAGAAAGTTTTATGCATTTTTGAAAATCTTTAATTTTATTCTTTAAATAAGATATTGTATCATTTACTTTCGTTTGAACACTTTTAGTGAAGTCTGGATCATCTTTGTGAATAAAGACATAGATTGGGGGATTTAATTTCATTTCAATTAATTTATCTATTATATCTTTTAAATAGACACAGGATTCTACAATTCTATCACGATCTTGTATATCAAGAACATATATCAAAATATCTGTTCCCCGAAAAATCAATTGGGCTTCTTCTAGATAAAGTTTACGATATCTCTCGTGACCCCCAAGTTCCCATTCCGATATTTTCATTCCTAGAAATTCAAAAGTTCTTCTCTCGATATTTCTAGTTGGTTTTATTATGGCAAATTTTGAAATTTCTCTAAGAAGTGATAAAATTATAGAAGTCTTTCCTGCATGATCCAAACCAACAAAAATTACTTTCCGAGCATCAGGATTATCTTCTTCTTGTATTTCCATAGTTCAATCTCTGTAACTCGCATAATAAGAACTAAATAAATAATAAAGTAAAGTAAATATATATTTATTCAAATTAAAAAAATGCGTATAGACCGCATTAGGGCTGGAAGCTTCCTTCTTTTAATGCTTTATGAAATCCAAACTATAAAAAAAGTACTAGTATATTATTTACGGGCAAATGGTTCAAGATCCAAGGCTTCAAATAATCCATCGTTTGCTTCAATTGTACCCAGAAAGTGCCACTCTCCCTCATCGACATTTTGCCCATTCGCATATGTATTAGCCATATTATAGAGCCTTATAAAATTATCATAATGTAGTCCAATCCTGTTTTCAGCATAATCCCGCGCAGACCAAGTTGTAATTAGAAATTGCCAGTCACTACTCTCAAGCAATAACAACTCTCGTGCCATTTGTTTTAGTATTTTAATCAGGTTAGGATCATTTGAATCCTTATTTTTAGCTATAATCTCTTCACTCTTAGCTTCACATTCATAAATTCTTTCCCAAGTCCAAGTTGTCCATTCATTCAACCAGACCCAATGAGATGAAGCCTGGCCCCAAGATCCTTCAATTATGCTTACAACCTTGTTTGGAGAGTTATTCTCCATGTAAATCCTTGTATTTGTCAAATTAATCTCAGGATCATCTTCCGCCCATCGAAGGACGCGCGATATCCACCAATTTCCTTCAAACCACCAATGTCCAAAGAGTTCAGCGTCATATGGCGCCACTATTATACCTTTTCCCCCAAATCGATGCCGATATTCTCTTAAGATATCTTTTATTAAATTTATATAATGACTGGCATTTTCATCTAGTTTTCTTGGTACATCATCCGGCCAATATAGCATCTTCTTTCCCAAATCAAGCTTTGGACTGGTAACCTTCCAGTATTTCATCCCTCCAGGAAAATGCTTCTTATGGAAGTCTAAATATTCTGCACAACCAGGATATCCATGCTCTCCAGACCATACCACAATACCTGTCTTCTCATCTCTGGTAAAAAATCCAACAGGTCCAGGAGTACTGGGATCAGTAGACACTAAATAAGGTTCATATTGAGATTTTTCAAAGGAGGTTGGGATTTCTTCATATTGAGTTTCAAATTGCTTCCATAATTCAGCAAGTAAAGGAAATCGAGCGGCATATACTCCTTGGGATTTACCACCTAAAAGTAAAGCAGTATCAATAAAGAAATATTTCAATCCGTTTTTCGCCAGAAAATATTCAACTCCAGGTCTATCAAATTCTTCTCCAGTTATAGGATTTTTCCATCGATAACCTGGACGATAAGCACATTCAGGTAGCCATGCACCAGTAGGAGCTCTTCCAAAATGCCTTTTATAGCTGTCAACAGCTGTTTTAAATTGAGCATCAATAGAGGTTTCCTTAGAAAGAAGAGGGGCATATCCATGAGTTGCTCCGCATGTAATAATATCTAAATGCCCTATATCCTGCAGATGTTTAAACGCACCAACAATATCTTTATTGTATCTATGAAGAAAATCCTCCTTTACACGCGAATAGAATTCTTGCCACCATTTTGTTAACTTAATTCTTCCCTCTTCATACTTATTTTCTGTGAAATCATCATAATCATGTACAGCAGCATTGTATTTCTCATCTAAGTATCCTTGAAATCCATCAACAAAGATAGGATGACGTAACATCTCACATAAAACTGGAGTAAGGCCTAAAGTTAATTTTGGTTTGTAACCATCATCAACTAGTTTATATAATTCCATCAAAAGAGGAATATAAGTTTCTGCTGCAGCTTCATTAACCCAATCCATTCCATGAGGCCATACACCATGATTTAATACCCACGGTAAATGGGCATGAAGAGTCAGACAATAGCTCCCAAGTTCAGTCATAATTTTTCACTGTAAAAATAATAAGATATTGATTGTAGTATATAATTTTAAATGTCTTAAATACTAAAAAGGAAATGTTAATTTTTAAAAATCGGTAAAGTTATATATTTTCGTTTAGTTAGGTATAATATACTATATCCAATCGAAAATTATCGCAAATTCAAAGATGTAATTACTAATGTCTCGTACACCAATAAAAAACCTTAGTGAACTAAACAAGAACGGAAGAATTATTGGTAGAGCGAATTATATTTTTACTCCAGAAATATCAAGCTCAATTGGGTCTATCCATGGTAGTATATTTAATCAAAATGAATCAATAGTAATGGGACGAGACTATCATAATGATAGTCGTATGTTAAAAAGAGCTTATACTTCGGGGTTAATGTCAACAGGAATAAACCTTCTAAACTTATCAGATTGCACTTTTCCTTTACTCCAATTTACAATTAGACGATTTGGAGCGAGTGGAGGGGTATATTTTTCTGGAGGACATTTATATAGTGAAGATGTAGGAATAAGATTTTTGGATGCTGGTGGAATTGAGCTTTCTCAGAATGAAATCCAACGGGTTATCGAAGCTTACAATTCATATCCAAAAGAGGTAAGACGAGTTGATCCTAATGAAATCGGACAAATAACTGCAATCCCTCAGACGGCTGATATTTATATCAAGTCATTGCAGCAGTTTGTCGATAAAAAAAAAATAAAGAAACAAAACTTAAAAATAGTTGTAGATTGCTCATATGGTCCTACAGGCAAGATTACACCTCTTTTAATAAATGAAATAGGAGTTGAGGTAATTGCTCTTAATACTCATTATCGTGAAAGATCTTCAAGTCCTGTACCCAGCATAAATACTATAAGAAACACAGCAGATATTGTAAAGGCTTCAAACAGTCATCTTGGAGTGTGTTTTGATGTAGATGGTTCAAGAATATTAGTCGTTGATGAAAATGGCTTAGAGATTTGCTATGAAGATTTACTTATGTTATTTGTAACTTTTGATAAACGGATTCAAAATTCTAGAGCAAACACAATTATAACGACACCTTCAATCCCTCCTGTGGTGAAGGATTTTATAGAGGGCGGAGGATTCCCGATTAAGCAGGTTGAGAATTATCCTGGGGAAATTTCTAGACAAATTAGAGAGGAAAGAGCTTGTTTTGCCGCAGCAGATACATTAAAGTTTTATTTTCCAGAGTGGGCTCCCTTTTCTGACGGTAACTTTATCTTACTTAAAATTCTTGATATAATGACGAATCAAGATGATCTACTGAGCTCTTTAACTAAAGGATTTCCTAAAGGAATTAAAATAAATAAGACAATCCCAATTTCTCAAGATCTTCTCGAAAATATACATAATCGATTAAGAGAAGTCGCAGAAGAATCAGGATATAGATACCATGACATAATCAATGAATTAAAAGTCATAGATAATAATGGTTATGCGCTGATAAAAGTTGCTTTACATAGGAATGCAATACTTTTATCTGCGGAATCTGAACATAAAGAGGAAGCTCAGAAAATGATTGATAAGTTAGAAAAAATAATTTCAAAACTCTAAATTCGAATAGAGAACTCAAAGATCCAATTCAAATTATTAAAACCATATTATTATAACTAGATTAAAAATTTATAACAAAAGGAACTAATTATATAATAATAAAATATAACTTTAGAACAAGAAAAAGATGATTTTATGGCTGATACTAGTGCAGTTATCGTTATAATTGCTTTTTTTATAATATATGCGGTATTCTTAGTTTTTGATCTTTTTGAAAGAAATGAGAAATATGCATATTTAAGCTATATTGTTGCAGTTCTTCCTGTAAACCTTTACTGGAACATAGGTTCTGATCCTCTTATTGCTTATACTATCCTTTTTATCTTATGGATTATCAGCTTATTGCGGGATACTATTGGTATTTACCTTAAGAGAGATAAGGAGATTAATGAGATTCTCTTATATCTTACACTTGGTATTATTATTCAACTAATAGTTAGTGCAATTTTACCTGAAGTAAATTCGGACTTAATCCCACCGAACGGACAAACTGAAAAAGTGTTATACTTTTGGTTACCAAATGTTCATTCTGCGGTTTTCTCAGAGGGTGTGGCTACAACGTTTAAAGTAACTGCGACTCTTTTGATATTGTTAGTGATTATTCCCTTGATTCTTGATATAAGAGATGAAGAAGCAACGTTACCTATTTTAATTGTGTTTGTTGCAATCTTTATACTCCCATTTCTATATTTAAGTTATATTTGGGTTCCTGAGGCAATGGGAGTAATGACATTCTTGTTTTCAGTGGTTCTCCTAATCATACTTTTAATGATCACTCGGTCGGGCAAGGAGACAAAATAAAAGTTTCTAACTCTTCTATTAATTTTTTATTATTATTTTTATATTTACTTCACGAATAAATAGTACTTTATGAGGAATTCAAATAGTAATATTTCTTTATATTCAGTAATGGCAAAAAAAAAAGTTAGTATAGATACTGATAGTGAGGAAGTCGAATCCACATCTAAATCTTCTTATAGTTTAAATGACCTTCCTGGTGTTGGAGATGCGACTTTAAAAAAACTAAAAGACGCGGGAATATTATCCGTTAGAACTCTAGCAATGTACCCTTTAAGTAAACTATCTGATGAAGTTGGTTTAGGAGAAAAGACGGCTTTAAAATTAGTTAAAACAGCTCAAGACGTAGAAAATATGAAATTTAAATCAGCTGATGAAATATGGGAAAAACGTAAACTTTTAAACAAACTCACTACTGGTAGTCAGAATTTTGATGAACTATTAGGAGGAGGCATCGAACCAGGAGCTGTTACTGAAGTTTTTGGTGAGTATCGTACAGGAAAAACTCAATTAGCCCATCAACTATGTGTGAATGTGCAATTGCAATATGAGCGTGGTGGACTTGGAGGTAATGCTCTATATATCGATTCTGAAGGCACTTTTAGACCAGAAAGAATAATACAAATGGCTGTTGCTTTAGATTTAGATCCTAATGAAATATTAAAGAATATAACTGTAGGGAGAGCGTACAATAGTGATCATCAAATTTTACTAGTCCAAGAAGCTTCAAGAATAATTGAGGATAAAAATATTAAATTAATTATTGTAGATTCATTAATAGGACACTTTCGAAGTGAATATATTGGGAGAGGAACCTTAGCATCACGGCAACAGACTTTAAATTCACATATACATGACCTTCTACGGTTATCTGAAGTGTATGATGAATTAGCAGTTCTTTTTACTAATCAAGTTTCGGCTAAACCTGATGTTTTCTATGGAAATCCATTAACTCATACAGGAGGTCATGTTGTTGCACATGGTGCGACTGTAAGAGTTTTTTTAAGGAAAGGAAAAGGAGAACAAAGGATTGCTAAAGTTGTTGATGCTCCAAATATCCCTGAGAGTGATACAGTTTTTACAATTACAGAAGATGGAATAAATGATTAAAATTGTAAATATTATCTATTTCTAAAGAATCTGATCTAAATCTATTTAATACTTCATATGAACATTTACTTCAAATCCCTTTCTTAATGATTCCGAAATGATACAATATTGCTCGAAGAATCTAGCACATTGATTTACTCTTTTACGCATTTCAGGAGTATCAATCTGAGGAACCATTTCAATATCTATCTTATTTACTCTCCAGAATCCTTTATTATTACGAGCGATAGTGACTTCAGCAATACCGTTTAAACCTGGTAAAGAAAAACCACCTTTTTGCAGGCAGAACGAGAAACTAGCAGCTAAACAACCTAAAACAGAGAGCCCCAATAGTTTTGCAGGGGATGGACCTAATTTTTCTTCTACTTTCTCATTTTTCTCATCAATGAATAGATTCTCTATTTTTAAGTTCCCCAATTCACATCTAAATATCATTTCCTCTGTTTGCTTTAAACCAACTCTGGTCTTTAATTCAATAGACATATTAACTACTCCTTTTTATAGAAAATCAAAATTTACATTCACTTCAATACCAGATCTTACTGATTGTGTAACAATACAATATTGCTCAAAAAAGCTTACGCCATCTTTTGCAGTTTTTAAACATTGTTTTGCTCTTTTAAGGGCAACAGGATCAGATATTTGTGGTTGTATATTAACATCAATTTTTTTAACTCTTAAAAAACCTTTTTCATTTCGTGAAATTATTACTTCTGCTTCAGCAGAAAAGTCATCAACATTGAAGTTTCTCTTTTTTAGACAAAAAATAAAACTAGCACTTAAGCACCCTAAAATCCCCAGTCCTAATAACCTTGAGGGATTAGGACCAAGCATATCAACTTCTTGATGATGTTCCTCGTCAATAAAGCAATCCTTTACTTTCATGGTTCCTAAATCACATTTAAAAATCATTTGAGATTCAGCCTCATCCAATTTAATCCCAACTTTTGTTTTTATATCTTCTGAAATATTAATCACCATGATAAATTAAGTTATTTTTCTACTATTAAATAAAAATAATTAATGCTTATTTTTTATTCTATAAAAAGAATATAATGCATTTAATCCGATTCAATCTTTTTCAGAATAATATGACGGTGTAAATGGAATGATAAAAAGATGAAATAGAATGTGATAACTAAGAAGTACTGAAATGCAAATATTGATATAAATAATATCATTAATATAAAAATCAAGATTTCTATTATTACACACACAGCATTCCCATAATACTTTTTGTCAAAAAATGATTCTGGTTTTTTATATTGAGCAAGGTATTTGGACATATTCATAAATTCATCCTTTGTAATTAATAATTTGAAGCCTATTTGCTTTTTTTGAAAATATAAAAAGTTTGTACCCCAATCAAATGTATCAATAATAATATGAATTACATAACTGATACCAGCAATTATCAGCACAATCCAATTTAAAATTAACCCTAAAACTGTAATAATCATACCAGGTATAATAGAATGAGTGATTAGCATTCTATGGTTATTATCTAAAGCATATTTTGAGAAAAAAATATCAAAATCGCATAGAAATGAAAACAATACAATAAGGAAAAACTCAAAGAAATTAAATTGAAAAAAATACTTGGAAATTGATGCTATAATAATGCCAATACCAAAATGCATATTTATATGAATGAAATCCACCTAAATTAATCAATATATTTTTTTCTTTTCACTCTCTTTATTACTTTCAGTTTTGGCACAAATCCAGACGGGCCTTTTTTTTCTACCAAAAATGAGGCTGCTGCTGATGCTAAAAATGCACAGCTATTAATTAGATCCCATGATTTATTCGATTGGATAAATTCATATAAAAATATCGAGAAATACACATCTCCCGCACCAGTTTCATCATTAACTCTTTTTGGTTTGAAAGCAGGAATTTTTAGTATAGGGTTTCCTTTTTTATAAATCATGGAGCCTTTTTCTCCTAATGTCATAATGAATAACCCATCATTGTCATATTTTTCAAAATAGTTCATCACTTTGTAAGAATTTTCATACTCGTCAGCAAATAATTTCATTTCTTCTTCTGATCCTTTGAGAATTAAATTATCTCCAATCAAATCTATTATTTTGTTAATATTTGATATAGTTTGATCATTATAGACATACGAAACTTTTCCATTTTCATCAATATTTCTAATAAATCCCTGTATATCAATTCCGATATAAACATCAGGAAATTTTCTCGAAATTTGTGAAACGTACTCTAAGGAAATTTCATTGCATAATGGAACAAGAACAACAATATCTGGTGGGGTTTTCAAATATTCGGGGGGAATATCTTTAAATTTGAGATTCGGACTTCTTGATTTTAGAGTAAGAATTCTAGCGTGGTCAAAATAATCCAAGACAAAATTAGTATTTTTAACATTTGAATATTTTATTCCTCTTAAGTCAATGTTCTTATTTTTAATTTGCTTTAACAAAGAACCATTGAAGTTTATTGTGCCTATATGAGAAATAATACTAATATTTGCATCTTGAGTGTATTTTCTCAGTGCTAATGAACTATAGCAAACACTTCCTCCAAGACTAGCCTTATTTATGCGCTTGAATCTAATAATGTTATCTATAGCGAAATGTCCCGCAAAAAAGATAGAGGGATTGTTCTTATTTTGATTACTCATTTATGATGATTTTAATTCATCGATTATTTTATTCTTTTCTTCTATCGTGATTTTTAGTTTATTAATAGTTTTCTGCAAATCTCCTACTAAACTGGACATGGGTCCCTGTGGTGTATCTAATTGAATCGGACTTGATGATTTTAATTCAGCAATTAGTTGATCTTTTTCATTTAGTTTCATTTTTAAATCTTCTACTAATCTCTCAGATTCTATGAGAGACAGTGTTTCTGGAGTAGTTTTTGATTTTGCTTCAAGTTTAGCTTGTATGTGAGAAAGATCTAATCTCAATCGCTCGTTCTCTTCTTTTAATTCTTTTAACTCTTCAGGTTCAAGTTGGAAGCCACTTTGTTCGATAGTTTTTTGAAGTTCCGATTTATCTTGATTTAGTTTATCAACTATTTTCTTGTATTTGTTTAAATCTGCTTGAAGGTCTTGGCAAAGAAGCTCTAAGGTTGCTGAAGAAGTCTGAGCAGGTTGTGGTTTTAATACTTCCGTTTTGGTAGTTTCGACAGGAATAACATAATCTACAGGTGAATGTGTTTCTTTTTCAATTAACTTTTCATTTAAAGCTAAAATTTCATTATTTAGTTCTATTATTCTTTGTTCTAATTCTGACACATGAGTTTTTTTCTTTGATAATTCAGATTTCAAATCTTCTATTAATTTTTGGGAGATGCCTGTAATGTCTTCCGGTGCGGTGTCTGCCATAAATTGTAAAGCTGATGTAGCTTCGTTTAGTTTCATTTTTAATTCATTAATTTCATTTTCTTTAAGGTTTAAAGCATTATCTTTTTCTGTTAAGCTTAAGGTTAAATTTTTGATATTATTACTAAGGGTAAGATTTTCTTGTTGAATATCGTTTATACTCCTGCCACCAATTGAACCCGATTTTTTTAACTCCTCTTTTAACTTCTCGTTTTCTTCAATAGTTTTCCTTACAACTTCTTCTGTTTTACTAATTAAATCAATATTGGCCTGGATTTTATTTCTTAATTGCTCGTTTTCTTGCTCAACTTCTTGAATTCTTTTAAGAGTATCTCCAATGACACTGGGTTGATTGGATTCATTCAACATCTTCTTTCTCCATAGCGAGATGAAATCTTCAACTTTTTCCTTATCTTCTGGCATTTAGATTAAGCATTTTTGTAATTAATTAATTAAATATTAGGTTATTGTTATTCCTGAAAAATAACCGACGCAATATCCACCTATACTTCCTGTTCTTTCCGAACTTGCATAATATTTCAATAATTCACCATGAGTCGCTTTAAGCTTTTTACTTATTAACATCATGGTAGTTATTGTTTGTGGTCCACAAATTGAAGTTTGTAGGGCTCGGTTGAGCGTTTTTTCAGGATCTAAGTTTGTAAATGCGTCTATTACATCTAAATCAATTTTTTTAAAGTTTTCTAATTGTTCCTTATTGTTTACCTGCTTATGAGACATATCTGAAGATGCAACAATAACCACGTCCTTATTTGATGAGTTAATTGCTTTAGCAATATCAGATGCGATTTCATTTAATATTTTAAAATCTCTAGTTCCTGCAATTTTGATAGTTACGATTTTTACCTCTTCTCTAAGAGAACAATATCTTATAAAAGGTAATTGAATTTCAATGTTGTGTTCTTGTTCAGAATGCCCTATAAAGAGGGAATTATCATCTTCAATTATTCTGCTAGCATTTAAAATTGCTTCAGATAATTCATTGTCTATACTCAGATTTCCTAATAATGTTTCCCATTCTCCTTTTGCCATCAATGCTATTTTACGAAAACCAATATGATCCGTTCCAAGAATTATTACTGTATCTGGTATTTTTTCTTTAAACAAGTTTAAATAAGTATAAGCAGCACAGGGTCCTGAATAAGTCATTCCTGCGTGCGGAGATACCCCTCCTATGACTTTCCTCTTCTCTTTGTTCAAGGTTTCAGGTAATTCGCCGGGTCCAAATTCTTTATCAGTGAAATATTCTTGTAATGCTTCAAGTAAGCTTTTTTTGGTCCCAGGATACCATGTACCTGCATGGGTTGCACGTCGGATTACCATTTTTTAAATCATCAATCATTTATATCTCAATATTAAATTTATTATTTTTGAAGCTTAATTAATTTACTCTAATCAAAGAAGAATTGTAAGATTTATTAAGTTATAGTTAATATCTCTTTAATGATGGATCAAGCAAAGGATAATAAGATTAATTTTGATGATATTGAAATACCAGATAAAATCCCCACCAAATTTATTAATTCAAGAGTGATTGTATTTAATCCATTATTCGCTTCTTTTCTATATGTAAAGGGTATCAATGGTCAACGCTTTTTTGGATCGCCATTAGGTATTAGTAAACCTCGATTAGAATACTTTTCAAAACCTTCTGAATTATCGCTTATAGAGGCATTTTACCTATTGGAGAAAGGGTATATTACAATTTTTAATGTTGAAAAGGATAAAGAAATAGAGGAAAAAGAATTTTATAAAATCGCAAAAGAAGTACATCATAAGTTTGAAGAGAAATATAAAATCTACAAAGATTTAAGAGAAAAAAACTATGTACCGAGACCTGGATTAAAGTTTGGTGCAGATTTCGTCGTTTACCGTCAGGGTCCCGGTCTTGAGCATTCACTCTTTATGGTCCATGTTTTACCTCATGATTCTGAAATTACTGCAATTGATATGGTTAGAGCTGGACGCTTAGCAACATCTGTGAGAAAGAAATTTGTAATTGCTAATCCTTTAACATGTAGTTACTACTTTTTTGAGTGGTTTAAACCCTAATTATTTTAATTCATTTAATAGACAATTAATTCAGTCCATTTTATTTTTCTACAAAAATATTTTTTAGGGTATTACTAATAATTTTATTCTTAAATTCAATAATTTGGTGAAAATCGTCATTAGGGATCTGATGTGTTAGTTTCATGATGTCATTCAATATATCATCTTCAATATTATCGTAAAACCTAAAATCTTGTTTCAACCGAACTTTTCCTTCATTATATAAGAGAAGAATTATTTTAATTATCCCCAATAACTTTTTGTGATCAGTGAAACTGTCGATTTCTTCAAAAGCATTTTGGATTAAAAAACAATTTCGAATTAATTTAGCAATAAAAAGATCAAGCTTTTGATCATCCGCTAAATTTTTTTTACCTATTAATTGAATTATAAAATTTAAATCATTTTCTTTTAATAATATCTCATCTACCTGTCTTCGGCATTCTAACCAATTAAGATCAATCTCATACCAATTAATATCATTTTTATTCCACCACTCTGAGATGTAGTCAGGATAATTGGAATATGATTTTAGCCAATCAATGGCAGGATATTGCTTTAGATAAGCCAAGTTACTATCTAATGCTAATAAGCCTTGAACTATTCGTTTAGTAGCTGTTGTAACTGGCTCGCTAAAATCTCCTGCTGGAGGTGAAATAGATCCAATAATAGTTAATGATCCAATGGTTCTGTTTTTTAAATTTTCTCGACCTAATGTTTCAAAAACACCAGCTCTTTCATAAAAGCTTGAAAGTTTTGTTGATAGATATGCTGGATATCCTTCTTCTGCTGGCATTTCCTCTAATAAACCCGAAATTTCTCTAAGTGATTCTGCCCACCTTGATATACTGTCAGCAATAACTGCAACATCATATCCCATATCACGATAATATTCAGCAATAGTAACCCCTGAAAAAAGACTAGCCTCTCGAGCAGAAACAGGCATATTTGATGTATTTGCAATTACAATGATATGTTCACTCAATGGTCTACCGCTTTTTGTATCATAAATTTCTGAAAATTGTTTTAAGAGATTAGCAATTTCATTACCAGGTTCACCACATCCTATGAATACAATTATATCAGCATTACAATATTTAGCTATGGTTTGTAATGAAACTGTTTTTCCTGTTCCAAACCCTCCAGGTACACCAAATGTTCCACCTTTAGCGATTGGAAAAAGCAAATCTATTATACGCGTTCCTGTTATTAAAGGTTCATAAGGTTTAATTCTTTTTTTAAATGGTCTTCTTATATTAATTGGCCATTTTTGCATCAATGTAAAGGATTTTTCTTTACCATTTTTTTTCAAACAATATATCTCATCAATGACAGAATAGTCTCCTTCCTCCACTATAAAAGATAATTTCCCATAATTCTCTGGTGGTACCATTATCTTATGGTTAATGCTTTTAGTTTCTTGAATAGTTCCAATTACATCTCCACTAATCATATCTTCATTTGGTTTTTGTAATGGAATGAAATGCCATTTTTTTGTCCTTGATATAGGTGGAAATTCAATTCCTCTTTCTAATTGTCCTCTTTCAAAATGTCGAAATATCGTCTCTAAGGGTCTTTGAATGCCATCAAAAACATTTGCTAATAGACCTGGACCCAACTCCATAGATAAAGGTTGGTGAAGACTAACAACCTTATCATTTAGTTTTAATTTTTGAGTATCATCATAGCACTGGGCGATAATGTAATTAGGATATATTTGAATAACTTCGCTTAAAATGTTATATTTAGTAATTTTAATTAAATCATGAAGTCTTATCTCATTTTCTAAACCTTTGACTTCAACTAAAGACCCTTTAATTGATTTTATTAAACCATATTTGGATTGTTCATTAAAAGTCATTATAATTTTCTTTATATCTTAGTTTGTTAATTCTTTTACGTAGTCAATCTATTTAATTGGAGTACCGCATATTGGACACTTTTTTACATAACTTGCGATTACCATCCCACAATTCTCACATTTTTTGATAAGAGGTTCACGATATTTAAAATTAAGGTTAATATCAGATAACTTCTTTAAATCAGGTTCTTTATTTATCCTAAACTCTTCTCTTCTCTTAATAGGTTCAGATCTTTTTTTTCCAGGAAACAATTGGTTATAAATTCTTTTCTGTTTTCTACTTCTGAAAATAAGTCCTGAAAATGTTAAAAGGATAAAAACTATAATTAAAATTACTACTATAAGATTTGTTTTAAATTCAATTAAAACATAATAAAGGGTAGAAATAGCAATTAATAGAAGAATTAAACTAAAAGATTTTAGGAGAACGGTTCTTTTTGAGGTAGTTTCATTGTTGTTCATGATTTTTTAATCCATTACAAGCATAAGTTATAAATATTTCTTTGAAATATATTTGGTTGCTTCAATAATATCCTCCTGAGTTTTCTTCGATTCAATTTCCTTTTCAATTTCCTCTGTAATTATATCCTTGTCAACACTCAATTCAAAATTGATTATGGAAAAATCGTCGTCTAAATAAAAAGGAAAGAATTCAGTGCCAGAACCATGATAAAACTTGAAAAAGAACTCATAGAAATTTAAACGCAGTGCGTTTAAAAAAACTAATAAACCTTCTATTAGAATAACAACAAGATTCCCGAATACTAATCCTATGGATCTTATTACTTCCACAAAGACACCTTCACCTTGAACTAATCCTGCCATTGCTTCTATAGCAATCATTAAAGCGATATGCGCAAGAGCTAATGCTAATAGTCGAATATATGAGGCAACATTACTTATTACCGATAATAAAGTTTCAAATGTTTCCATTGATCCTTCACCGATTAATTCTTTATATGATTCCTTCTTTAAGTAAGAAATATGAAAAATTTTACCAAGTGGTTTTAAGATAATTAATAATAGGCCCGGAATTAAGGGTAACAAGATTGGATATGGTGGTGCTAACCAAGTATCCATATTAAATCCATATGTAAAAATCAACATGCTACCCCCTGTCAGCAATAGTATTTTGACTAGAGAATCTGAAAACGCTAAATATTTTCTCGATTGCCTCCAATAATTCAAAAATTGTATCAACCAACCTAAGTTTATATGAACAACCCCAATTAGTACTGCAAATAAGAAAATAGTGAAAGGATTCTCTATAGGATTATGTAATGTAATATTTAGAAAAGGGATTGTAACTGGAGTCAAATCGAAACCAAAAACTTTTTGCGCTCCAAAGAATTCACCATATAATAAACCAAATAAAATAGCACCCCCACCACAATAAAAGATGATCCAACAAAGATTTAAAAAATCGGTTCCTTTTTTTTTTCTGAACAATAAAGCACCCACTAGACCAGATATTATTAACACTAGCCCATGTCCCATATCTCCAAACATAATTCCAAATAAAATAGGAAATGTGAACGCTAGATAAGGTGTAGGATCAATTTCAGAATATGAAGGAGTTCCATACATTCTAGTCAAGGTTTCAAAAGGTCTTACAAGAAAATTATTTTTCATAATCCGTGGGGTTTCTTCTCTTAATTCATCATCGACATCATTTGGATTAAATTTTTCCCCCTTAAAAGATTTAATAAGACCAGGCTCTTTTATATTTGATTCCTCTTCTTTTTCTTCCGAAGTAACAAGCGGTTTTTTTGAAATTTCTATTGAATGAATTGTTATCTGATCCTTGAAAACTTCCCTCAATCGTTTTTCTACGGATTTTTTATTTCTAACTGGAATAAAAAATTTAAGTTGTGATCGATTTGAAGATATTTCTTCAAATTGCCGTTCAGCCCAATTATACTCTTCAATATTAATAACAATCTCATGCATCGCAGCGAATAATAATATATTATCATCTCTGAGCCTTTCTAACTCTTTTTCATATTTGATCAATGTGTTATTTATCTGGTTTACCTCACTATGGATTCTACCAAAGTTAATTCCATCAGAAAGTAAATACTTTCTTAAAATTGGAATTTCTTCAGCATGGATTATACGGATTCTTTCTTTTAATTCATCCTCTTCATCTAAAGGATAGATTGTAAAAAATATAGTTCTTTCTTCTGAAATGTCTTGTGTTTCATAGAAATTTGGAAATTTTGTGAATTCAAAAAGATTTTTTAGATTAATTAAGTTTTTAGTAAAAGTTATATATAGTCTAAATGCTAGTTGATTTAATTTTGATAAATTATCTCGAGAAAAATTAATCTTATCTAAAAATTCATAACCTTCCTGAACTGTTTTCATTTTATTTAGCTCGATCTTCACTTTTGAAATATATCTTTCTAATTCAACAACACGATTATTGTAAAAGTTTATTTCTTCTAATATATAGGCGATAAGTTCATTTATATCTTTAACTTTGAATTCTATTCTATCATCCTTTTTATGTTTCAGATTTTGTAAATCATAATCTGAGATTTTGAGAGCTTTGAACAATTCTTCAATATTAGCTCTTAAGTTCTTAATCTTTTCAATAATATTATCTTCTTTTTCTGGAGTTTCCTCTGTTTTTTGTTTTGGTTTTATATGAATTAAGTTTATTTGAGATAATTCTTGTAATAGGAGATCTTTGTAATTATTGCGAATATTAACGTCGAATAAACACATAACAGTTTTATTTGTCATCTAAATCACACATTGATTATTTTCTTTTTATAAATTAAATCCTTAGTATTTTTTAATCTTACAAAATTCTCTCTCTGAAGTTCTTCTAATATATCTTTAATTTTTTTAATTTCTGAATATAGAGAAGGAATAATTATATTGTTTAATCCATGAATCCTTCTAGTTATTTTTTTGTAGCTGAAAGAATGTTTTAGCATAATATCTTCAATTTCAGATAGTTTAATCATTTTTTTAAACAGAGAAGTTAACATTGAAATCAAATCGTCCAAATAATGGCTTGTATAATCAAATGAATAAGCAGGAAGAAATTCATCCTTTTTAAGTTCATACTCTATATTTGGTACTATATTCCCGATTTTTTTAATATATTGAATATTAATTGACGGCTTAAATTGGATTTTACTAAGATTACTGATGATTTTAAAATTATTTTTTCCCATTTCTTTATAAGTTTGGTGTAATTTAATCATAACTTCTATTAATAAATTTAAAAATTTCTTACGCTGTTTCTTATAATCATTCCATAATGTTTTGATCTCAAAGATCAATTGTTCTTGTTTTAATTCTAAAAAACTTTCTCCTTTTATAGCAAAATCTAATTTTTTCTGTAAACTCATTAAATTTGTTTTTGTCGGTTTAAATTCTCTAAAACTAATGCTACATTTACACCCGTTCTTTATAATATTTATTTATAAATTTTTGGTGAATTCTAAATAACTGATTTTTTGGGATTTCAGATAAAGCAGTCCATGCAATATCAAAAGATTCTGAAAAACCTCGATTTTCATCAATTTTCTGATTTAAGAATTTATTTTCAAATACTTCCCCAAATTTTAAATTAGATTTCTGAATGTAAGTTAACCCATCTTCTCCCACAATTGATATAAGATCTCTAACTTCAAGAGAGTTAGAATATGAAGCTAATAATTGGGAACTTATATCTGTGTGATCTTCCCTTGTTGTATCTTTACCAATTGAATCCTTCATAAGTCGAGAAATTGACGCTAAAACTTCAAAAGGAGGATATATTCCCATTTTATGTAAATTTCTACTTAGTACTAACTGTCCCTCAGTAATGTATCCCGTTGTATCTGGAATAGGATGAGAAATGTCGTCATTTGGCATTGTTAAAATTGGTATCTGTGTTATTGTCCCTTTTTTACCTTTTATTTTTCCTGTTCGTTCATATATAGATGCAAAATCTGTATATAGATATCCTGGATAACCTTTTCTACTTGGAATCTCTTCCTTAGCAGAACTAAGTTCTCTTAAGGCTTCTGCATAATTTGTCATATCAATTAAAATAACGAGAACATGCATATCTTTATCGAATGCAAAGTACTCTGCTGTTGTCAATGCAACTCTAGGAATGATTAAACGTTCCATTATTGGATCATCGGCAAAATTAATAAAAGAAATAATGTTTTGTATGTTTCCACTTTCTTGAAATCTATTTAAGAAGTAAATTGCTTCATCTTGAATAACACCTATGCCACAAAAAATTATTAAGAAAGGTTCTTCCGTTAGAACTTTTGCTTGAGTTACAATTTGAGCTGCTAATGCATTGTGGGGCATTCCTTGTCCACTAAATATTGGAAGTTTTTGTCCCCTTATTAGTGTAAAAAGCCCATCAATTACCGATATTCCTGTTTGTATTACTTCTGAAGGATATTCCCTAGCAAACGGATTTATAGGTTTACCATTAATATCACGCTCTACTTCTGTAATCAGCTCAGATTCTAAAACTTGTTTAGTGTTAATATCAATAGGTTTTCCAATTGAGTTGAATGTTCTACCAAACATATCATTTGATATTTTAACTTTAAATGAATCTTCTGTAAAAAGAATTTTAGAATTTTTTGAAGATAATCCTCCTGTATCTTCAAATACTTCGACTATTATAGTATCTTCATTTATTTTAATTACTTGACCAGTGCGTTCCATTCCCTCATCTGTATTAATTTTAACTATCTCTCCATATTGAGCATCATGTTCATTACTCAAAAAGATTAAAGGTCCAACAATCTGTCTTATTTTCCCATAAATTACACTCATATCTCTTTCAAAGCTCCAAATGATAATTTCAATGATTCTATTTCATTAAGTAACCTTTTCTTTAAGTTCCCTATTTTATAAAATTCATCGTTAGAAATTGAATAACTTATTCTTAAAATATCATCGATCACACTAAGATTTTTAATATCTTCAATCAAATACCCCGATTTTAATAACTCTTTTCCTTCTTTGTATAATAAAAGAATTAGCTTAATCTGTCCTATCAACTTCTGTACGCTTGTAAAATTATCAATACTATCAAAAGCATTTTGTATCAAATAACCATTTCTTATCAAGTTTGTAATAAAAAGAATTAATTGTTGATCTTCTGGTAAATTTTCTTCACCAATTAATTGCATTATATTTTTTAATTCATTTTCTTGTGATAGAATATTATTTATTTGACTTCTACATTCATACCA
>JBHLNR010000184.1:0-7032 GCA_048941385.1 Promethearchaeota archaeon | reverse complement strand
TAATTTCATCCATACTAAAGTGAATAAATATTTAGGACAATTTTAATTATACGAATGGCAATATTTTAATTAAAAAAGTATCAACTATCTTATATACTATCTTACTCGTTTAAAATGAATGAAAATAACAGAGAAGAACCTAATCAATTTGAAAGTGAAGAAGAATCTGTAGAAGAAGACGATCTTAAAATATATCTGGAAGAGATGAAAGCATTAGAGACCGATTTTTCTGATTTAGAGGATTTAGATATGGAAGAACTTCAAGAAATTCAAGATGCTATAGCTCAAGTAAAAGAAAGTGAAGAATCTTCAACAATTGAACTAATAGATGAAGAACTGACCGAAATTGAAATTGAAGATGAGTTTAAACAAGAAAAGGAACTTAAAGAATCAATGGTAAGCGACTTTTCAGATATGGATGAAATCGATTTTGAAGAATTAAAAGATATGCAAGAAGCAATCGAGTCTGTGAAGCAAGAGGAATTAACAGAGCTTCCTGAGGGGGAACAATTACCTCCACCAACCCATGAAGTCTCTAAAGAATTAGAGGAGAGAATTAAACAAGAACTTTTAAAAAGAAAAGAGACAGAAGATAAAGTCATATCTCCAGAGCAGTTCTTAGAGTATATTAAAAACAAGCGAGATAAAATATGGTATCATGCCCTTTACTATATTGTATTTAATATTGAAGACCATATTGCTTCAAAAATGCTGTTATATGATGTTCTTAAAGAAGTAACCAGTAAATCCCCTATAGATCCAATTCCAGAACACCAATTTTATTTCGGGTTGGGTTATATCTTACGATTAAGTTTAAATAATAGACAGGTTGTACGCTTTTTAAAAGATGGAAAGTTTAAGATAAATGTAAATGTTGATACTCTAAAAGAAATGTTAGAAATTGCTGGTGAACCCATGAGTACGCGTCCTGTAATTGAAGAGGAAGAAAAGAAAAAAATGTTTAAGGATTTTCTAAACGAGGATTTTCTTGACATCTGAATTTATATGAATCAAAAGGTTATGAAAGAAAATGAATGAAAAACCTTCTTTATTAATTATTGGAAATTCAAATGTTGGTAAATCCTCTATTACAAAACTTTTATTACCCAATCCTAGTTTATTTAAGGGAAAAATAGGAAAGTCTCCAGGTAGTACCTTATTGATAAAACCGGTAACCCAACGCAATTTAAGATATAATATAGTTGATCTTCCGGGATTTGGATTTGCGAAGCATTCTAGTCATAGACGAGTAGAACACATAAAGAAACAGATAATCATTCACATTGAAAATCATCATAAAGACTATTTCATGGGATTAGTTATACTCAACATTTTAAGGATTGAAGATGAGATAAAAAAATATTTCATTCAAGATAAAAGTACAATTCCATTAAGTTTTGAGCTTATAAAATTTCTAAATGAGTTTAAGATTCCTATTTTAATTGTTATAAATAAAATTGATAAATTATCTAATTATGATAAAGATAGAATTATAACTTTGTTTTTGAAATCCGCGAAGGAATATAATCTTCACATCGTTAATTTACATAACTATTTTAATAATAAGGATTCAGAGATCCCTTATTTAGAATTCTCAGCATTAAAAAAAATTAATCTAAAAGAATTGAAATTGACAATTCAAAAGCATCTAAAGAAATAAGTATATTGATTAAGACTTTAGGATATCTGAGATAAGAACCTTCAGTTCAGAATAGTCTTTAACAACTGGAAATTGGGGATAATCACCTTTCACTTTTTCAGAGGGTCTAAATAAAATTCCAAAATTAGCTTCTTTTAACATCTTAATGTCGTTGTAAGAATCTCCCACAGCAATTACTTTTAATTTCATTTTTTTGAGGGCTTTTACAGTTTTCTTCTTCATGTTTTTTAGCCTTAGATGATAATTCGCTATCATACCTGTTTTGGCTATCTCAAGATTGTTACAAAAAATTAATGGATAACCAAGCTTTTTTGCTAATGGCTGAATGAATTCTATAAAACTACCTGTAGCAATTAGCACTTGAGCCTTTGATCTAAGCCACTCTAAGAAATCTAAAGCTCCTGGTAAAAGATCAATGTCTGCAATTATTTTCTGGATATCATCCAAGGTTATATTATTATTTTGCAGGATCTTTAACCTCTGTGTCATAAGGATGTCATAATCTGGAACATCTCTAGTAGTTAGCTTGAGTTTTTCAATTCTCGAAGCTGCCGCAACTTCTTCCCAAATTTCAGGAGTAAGTACACCTTCAAGATCTAAGCAAATTACGTACATTCTATATAAAAGAAGGGATGGGATCAATTTGAATATTATGAGAGAAATATTCTTTTAGTAAGGTTTATAATTCCGTAATTTTTGGATCTTTATCTTTATCCCAATTCACAGCAAACAAAAAGTCTCTACTTGGTACATTTTTATAAATAATGGGAAACCCAGTCATTTCTTCAAACTTGAGAGCAAAATCCTCCAAGATATCATATTCTGGAAAAAAATAATATAGTGGTTTATCGCTTTTCAACCGATCCTTAATTGCTAAAGCTTTTGCCTGTAAAGTGAATCCCTTTATTTCAAAAAAATTCGGGTTAGCCTTCTCTATAATTTTACCATAATTGCCAATAAACTTCTTATCAATATTCAAATTTTTAATAGCGGTTAATCGAATTAATGTTCTACAGGATAAAGAATCTAAAAGTGTTAGGCTTTCATTAATCTTTTCCCAACCATTTTTTACCATGGGACGGCAGAGTTTTTTATAAATTTCTTCAGTTGGTGCAGGTAAGGTAACATACAACTGGCTAGGTAAATTATCTAAATTACTCATTTTATTTGGAAGTGTGCCGTTTGTTACTATAAAGGTTGTCATAGAACGATTTTTAAATTCTTTTATGAGACCAGACATTTTCGGATATAATAAGGGTTCTCCGTCAAGAGATATCGCAGCATGATTTGGTATCATTGCTTCACTATGAGCTTGCATTATCTCATCAGGAGTGGTTAACGCTCGGTTAATTAATACTTCTAGTTCTTCTCTAGACTTTATACAACAGCCAATATCCCCATCAAGATTAAATTTTGTGAACCCGTTGTCCTTAATTTTAATAAAATTCTGATTTTTGAGAAGGTTTACTGCTCGTTCAATTTTATTTTTCGAAATATGAATCTTATTCATTAGAGAATTAACATTATATGATCCAGCCCCGTTCATTAACATAAAATAAAGTATGTCAATCATTATTTCGTAATTATCAAGATATCTTCTCAAGGGTAAGTGATTTTTGATTATATCTTGATGATGACGGAACATCTCATCAACGATCTCTTTTGGTTCATCAGGTTTGACATTAAAATCACTGCCCAATGAACCCTTTTCAATATCTCGCCAACAAAAAACGCATTGATGATTACAAAATGGTAACGAAGGAGTGTTTTGTAGACATCTATGACTCTGTATTCCAAATACACCTTTATAACAATTTCGGTTATCCCTACCTGTAAGTAGTCTCTGTTCTAACCAGTGACACGGTTTAATAGAAGAATGTCTATTCTTTCCAACAATTCTGTAAGTGGTTTTTGTAAAAGTCTCAACAAATTCATTAGTAATTCTGTTATCTACGATGAAACGATTCTTCATAAAAGATCCACTTTAAACGCGAAATTCTCAATAGCTTATATAAATAAATGTATTTAATTTAGATATTAAACTATATTCTTAAAAAATATAAGTATATGAATAATTAGTGTCGAACTTTTAGATAATAAGAAAAACGATAGTGTTTGCTAATTATCATAAATAAAAAAATGGTTTAAAATGCTGAATAAAATAAAAAGCGAGTTGTTAAATGTAGGATTAAAATTTATAAATGTAGATGAGAAAGTTGTGCGAATGCTATTCGAAACTAGCCCCTCAAATGTAAATGAAATTGTAATTCTCCCTGCTATTAAAATAGTTATGAGTAAACTATTGCGAAAATTACAAAACAAAAGAAAATATGGAAGAGTATATAATGGGGAAATTAATAATGTTAAAGTAAGTGTTATTCGCTCTCTTGTAGGTGCTCCAAATTGCGCGATTACAATTGAATGTTTGAAAAGATGTAAAACAAAAATTATAATCAGATTAGATACCTGTGGTGGTATCGAATCGACCGATATGAATGTTGATATTGGTAACATTCTAATACCAAACTTGGCTTTTTGTGATGATGGGACTAGTCCACAATACATAAGAGAAAATCCTTCTTTAGCAAATGACTTGGAGTCTATATCAAATCCTTTCATGAAATTTCAAAATCTCTTAACAGGAAATCAAACTGTCTTCAAATCACGCCCAAATGCCATTCTTAAAGAAGTTTTAATAAGTTCAGGTAAAAAATTATTTCTAAACAAATTATTATTAGGAGATTTATGGACTACTGACGCTCTTTTTTGTGAGAGTATGGATTTTATTCGAGCACTGCAATCAATTAACGTACAGGGTATTGATATGGAATCTTCAATTTTATTCTTATTAGGAAAACTATATGATTTAAAAACCGCTTCAATTCTATCTGTAACAGACTTACCTGGAAATTTAAAATATGATTTACTTCATTCCAAGGAAGTTCATCCTGATATGGAAAATGGAATAGATCGGGCAATTAAAGTTTTAACAAATTGTTTACCAGAAATAAAGAAAATAATTTAAAATATTTTAATCTAAAGCCCTCGTAATAGCTTACTAAAGTCGGGTTCTTTGAAGAAATTATTATAAATTTTTAATAATTCGATATTAACAAGAAAAATTTTTTTACCAGCTTTATTTTTTGTAGATTTTACAAGATTAAGCTCTTTTAATTTATTAATATGGTATAGGATTGTTCCGCTATAAATATCTAAATGTTCTCCCATATTGGTAATTGACACAGATTCATCCTTGAAAATTTCTTCTAATAATTGAGGGATCAATGGATTTAAAAAGATAATTTTAAGATTATCATAATCTTCAGGTACTTCAGATAGAAAATAATGAAGAGATTTTCCAATTTTTTTTGATCTTATAAGATTAAACCTTTCTAGTGTCATAACGTGTTTAAGAAAAGGAGTTCGAGTGATGTTTAATTCTTTTTCAATTTTGTCATCTCTTGCATGGATTCCTGGATTATTTTTAATGAAATTTAATATCGTTTCGAGCTTTTCATTAGTAAGTATCTCCAGTTTTGTACGTCTCTCACTTGTGACAATCCAGTTCTTCTCTTCTAAAGATCTTATTGCAAGAAATATTTCTTCTTTGCTGTATCCTTTCTTATATGATAATTTAGCAATACATTTTGCATAAAGTTTCTCGATTATAGGGAATTTTTGGATCTGACTCATAGATTCAATCTCAAATTCAGCGTCATATCGCTTCAATTTAAGAATAGTTTTTGCGATTTCTAAAACGTCTTTTTCGATTTCAGTTAACTCTTCAATTAAATCTTTCTCTTTCGTTTTTTTTTCTTTAATTTCCACTCCATTTTGCAAGGGTTTAAAATCTAAACGCCTAAATGAACTATCTTCTAGAGTTTCTTCTTCTTTTGGTTTTTTAACTTCTCTTCTTCTTTCCAGTGACATTTTTAGGCGTTTTCCTCTAAAAATTGGATAAATTTAACTTGTTCTTGAGCATCCATATACTTTAATTGCTCAATTAATTTGTCAATATGCTGTAGCTTAACATTTGGCAATTTTCGAATTCTTTCGATTAATTTTTTAGGGATCTCTTTATATAAATCAATTAAAACTTCAACATATTTTATCTGTTCTTCCTTAGTTAAGAAAGCGAGTTCTTCTAACAACTCTCTCTTCTCTTTCTTTGAAATTTTTAAATTAGTTATTTGTTGCCTTATATCTTTTGATAATAGAGAAAAGATTTTAGCAAAATACTCTTTAACTAATTTTTTATCCTTTTCATCCTTTACGGGTAGAAGAGATTCATGAAGTCGTAATTCATATTCCTCTTCTATTCGTTTCTTTTCCTCCTCAAGGGGTATTTCTTCTAATTCTTCAATCTTTTCGGACTCTTCTTCAACCTTTACTTCAGGTTCTGCTATTGGCTCATCATGTTTCGTTACCGTTTCCATTGGGGGCATTTCTAAGATCGGTTCTGCTTCTTTTTCCTTTATATCTTCTACTTCCCTTTCAGGTGGTGGTTGTGTTGTTCTAAATATTTGAGGAGAAGGAACTGGTTTTTCTTCTCTAGAGGGGATTTCGAGTTTATCTGAGGGTTTACCAACAAAAAGGAAAAAAATCAATGCCCCCTTTAATATAACAAAAATTCCAGAAGCATAAAAAAGTGTTGCCAATACTCCGATTCCTATAAATTTAATTGAATCCACTATATCAAATCTATATTTCTCCTTTATTTCTGATTTTGATTTACTATCTATGCTTAAAGTTATAATTGCGATGAGCAAAAAACAAAAATAAATAAGCATGATCAGGGGAATCTCAATTGAAAATGGAAAGGTAATTGTCTTGGAATAACTTGTTATAACATAAATTCTATCTGAATAAAATCTAAAAATGCCCATCAAAATAATTACAAATCCTGCTTTAGCAGAAAGATAGTTGAGTGAATTTTTTGCTAATAGACCATAATGGTAAATTTTAAAGTTTTTATTCTGTTCGTCAGTAATAACATAAATTAAAATAAAAACACCTTTGATGAGAATAATCACTCCTGTTCCATATAAAATGCATGCTAAGATACCCCAACAAAAAGAATCAAGGAATATATCGTTATATTTTTGTTCCTTTACTTTTGGGGCAATATATGCCCTATCATATATTATTAAAAATAAACCGATAAATCCTAAAAGACCTCGATCAAAAATAATAGAAATCCAATTTTCAAAATTAAAAGCAAGTTCAGAAATAAAACCAAAGGTAATGATAGTAAAAATGAAAATTGGGAGAAATGATATTTTGTTTAAAAACTGAATTATTTTATTCAAATTAGTAGAATCTTTCTTACTTAAAGCAATTGAGGGAGTAATCTTTCTTCTAACTGGAGTTTG
>JBHLNR010000024.1:0-30586 GCA_048941385.1 Promethearchaeota archaeon | reverse complement strand
CAGAAATCAATGTACAGCTTTTCTCAAAGAATTTATCAAACACAAGCTCAAGACCAAGTCTACCAGCAAGCAGCTGAACAAGCTCAGAGAGCCGCCGGTGGTATGGGTGGTGCTCCTCCAGGAGGTATGGGTGGTGCTCCTCCAGGAGGTATGGGGGGCGCAACAGGTGATGGGGGCGCTACTTACAAGAAAGAAAAAGAAGACGAAGAGAAGAAAAAGAAAGTAGTGGATGTGGATTGGGACGAGGATTAGTCTCCTGTTCCCGTTCGCTACTCTGGTGAACTAAATCAACTTTTTCATTTGTTCTATTATTTTTTTAATTTGTTTTTCTAAATTTTATTTACTTTAATTTCTCTATTTTTAGGGAATAGCACAATTGATTAGTAATCGTAAAAATCATCAATAACACGATTGTTGTAAAGATTTACCACAAACTCATTAACTTCATCTTGATTATCACTATATATTCTTAGGATATATTTTTCCTTCATTTGTTGTATTTCTGTTCGAAAACCATATCTTCTAGCTAAGCGTTCATAGAATTCCATTTTATTTTTATCATTTGTTTCATATTTCGCACACTTATTTCCTTTGGATATAATACTAAAGCAGAATGAAGGTGCTTCTTTTATTCGACCATCCGAAGCTCGATATTTTACATCTCCATGAACATTTGAAGGGTGTTTTATGAATATAACATTTTCTAGTTCAGCGTTACAAAAACAAACATCCCCTGGTTTTACATTTTCTAAGAATTCTTTTTCTCTTTTTTGAAGCTGTTTTGCTCTATAATCATGATGAAGAATCTCATTTCTTACGTCAGGGCAGACTTTTCTTAAAAAAAAATCAGTTTTATTTGTATCATTTTCTCTATCAAGAATAAGATTTTGAGCGAATAAAGGAATAAAATTGCAATATGATATTTCGTTTTTGATATCATTTACCCTACACGGGCAATTTTTAAAATTACAATAACAAATTCTTTTATTTCCCATTCCCTGAATTATAATAATTTATTTAAATTATATGTTTTTCTCTTAAATTATTCGAGTTCTAATTTAAGTAAAACAGTTTGTGCTTCAGGAATTCCTTACTTAGTTAAAATTATCCCTAAGTCTGTTTAATGAAATTTTAATTTGGTTTAATATTACGCTTCAGTTAACTTTTTTAAGAAAATTAAGTTAAAAGTATTTATGAAATTCCAAAGTGTCGATGATCACCTTGCTTACATCAATCTATTTAATTCCTTTTCACCTTGGCTATATAAAGACGAGAATTTGTGTTTTTTGGTTGACCCCGGTTCGATGAGATTTGTTAACCATGTAAAGAAGGGGTTAGATAAATTTGGGGTCGGTGCCAATGATCTCGATTATATTCTTCTTACTCATATTCATCTTGATCATGCTGGAGGTGTAGGGAAATTATTAGAATTTTTTCCTCAATCAAAAGTAGTATGCCATCCGAATGGGATTAAGCATTTAATCAATCCAGAAAGACTTTGGGAACAATCACTTAAGGTATTAGGTAAAGGAGCTGAAAAAGCTGGAAGAATCCTACCGATCCCAGAGGGTCGCATGTTAACTCAAGATTATATTAAACATTATGGCATTAAAACTATTGAGTCTTTAGGGCATGCCCCTCATCATCAATCATACATTTTTAAAAACTATCTATTTATTGGTGAAGCTGCTGGTCACAATTGGCTAATCCCAGAATTCAAATTCGAATTTATTTATCCTGCTACTCCTCCCGTTTTTGATTATGATAAATATATCGAATCAATTGAAACATTGTTAAAAGAAGATATAGATGATTGTATAATATGCTATCCTCATGTTGGGATGAGAAAAAATGCCCGTAACATGGTAGAGATTGGTTACGAGCAAATAAAGGTTTGGATGCATGTTTTTAACACTTTATATGATGATCGAGATAATCCTGAAATTATTAATTTAATATTGGATGGATTAAAGAAAGAAGATAAAATATTTGCTAGTTATGAACAATTCCCAGAAAATTATAAAAAAACACTTCCCACAGCTATAAGAGATACTATAAAGGGAATTTTTGGTTATCTTAAGGCAAAGAGAGAAATAGAAGAAAATTAATCATGAATTTTCTTTAGGAGCCAGACAATATTTTTTCCAAGTGTCTTCATATCCGATTTTCCTTCAGAATCCTTCCGAACTTCACCTGGAGTTGTACCAATACCTATAGCATACCCGACGATGATCATTTCATTAACGTAAAAGAAGAAATTAGTTGTATTAAGTGATTGAATTCCACCTTGTCTTCTCTTAGCTATGACAATAGCACCAATTTTTCTTTTAAGGGGTCGATTATTAACCAAAGCGACGAAACCAGCTCTTTCAATGAAGCATCTCATTTTTCCTGTGACATCACCAAGATAAACTGGTGCACCAAGAATTATTGCATCAGCATCTATAATTCTAGAATAGATTTCATTGAGATCGTCTTCTTGGATACACCTATTATCTTTTTTTTTTATACATTTATAGCATGATAAGCACGAGTTTATTTTTTTGCCTGCAAATTGTACTATTTCAGTTTCAATGGTATTATTTTCCTCTTTTATAGCATCAAAAACCATTTGAATTAGCTGAAAAGTGTTTCCATTTGGACGTGGACTCCCATTTATAGCAATTACTTTCATTCTATATGTCTCAATGAGGAAAATGATTTAAATTTTTTTTAAAAAAAGAATAAAAAAAAATTAGTTGTTCTGAATTTCATTTCTTAATCTAACTAATCTATCAGGGAAATTAGACATCATAGCATCTATGTACTGCCCTCTATAATTCATATTTAAAAATTTTCGAATGGATCTATTAAAGAGTAAGCCCCAAACACAGAATTTAAAGCCAAGATCTTTAACTATTTTAAATAACTCGAAGGTTGCAACGTTGAAATTTATATTAATCCCCTGAATGTTTAGTTTTTTCATACTTTCTAACTCTAGATGCTCTTCTCTGATATCTGAATGTTTTAGAAATATTGTATTAACCAGCATTACATCATTATCGAAATTTCTAACTTTTGTAAAGATTTCTGCTAATGGAAAGGGATCGATTGATGTTTTAGCGATCTCAATTTTATCAAGCAGATTAAACTCTTTCGCAATTTCAATTATTCTTATACCGACTTCGGAAGCTCTAATATCGAAATTATATCGGAAATTTAGATTTTTAAATTGATTAAATAACTCAGGAAGGGTTAGAATTGGTTTATTATCATCCAGTTTAAATGTTCTAATCTCATCACTATCTAATTTTGAGATATGTATTTCTTCACCATTTATTTTAAAATTTTGTTGGAAAGTTAAAAAGATCTGATGATCTTTAGATAATTGAGCTTCTGTCTTGACTCCATCAACTCCCATTTCAAATGCTTTTCTGAATGAAGTAAGGCTATTTTGTACACCAATAAAACCAGCTCCTCTGTGACCCCAAACTAACGTTCTATTCATTATATAACACCACCTCTTCATTCTTAATTTCTGCTGCCAATCCCAGTAGATCAAAATATACAACAGCATATTGAAGATCTCCACTGATTTTTATTTTACCATCTAAGAATTCACGAAATATAAATTTGTTTCCTGTTAGAAAATCACTCATAACTTTTTGAGAGCAAGTCACATTGATGTCTGCGCCTTCTATTTCTCCCTTACCACATTTGAACTTGCCATCGCCAAATTTTACCCAAAACTTAAAATCAGGATTAGATAATGTTGTTTGTACCTTGTTTAGTTTTAAAGCATCTAATTCTTCACGAAACTCTAGATTTTCCTCAGCTAAAGTTTCAAATCCGTGATATATTTCCATTATACTACTGTTGATGCAGCAATTTTCACAAAGAAAATTATCGAATGAAATTATTCCACATCTTCCCATATCACATTCCCATCTATTAGTTTCATCATTAATTGTAATACTTTGTCCACATTGTACAGGTACAGTCTGGATTTTTCTTCCACAGTTGCTACAAACAAGACTCATTATTATATCACTTTTAGTGTTTTTGTACATTATTTACACTTTAAATACCTCTATTAAAGGTTCATACTATATTCTAATTAAAAACATTTAGGCTTAAGAACCTCAATAAGGGAAAATTGAATGAATAATTATAAGTTATAATTAAAATAAGAATTTTCATAGTATAGATAAATAGAACTAGTGAATATTCAGTTTTGTTCTATTTTCGTTAGTATCCTCATAAATCTGCCATTTTGAAACCATATCATTTTCAATAGTTGCAATCCATATAGCATGATCTTCTTCTAAAGAGCGTTCAGACCATAATGCATATCCTATTAGAATAACAAGATTATCTCTCGATTCAACTCTTTCAAAATAATTCTTATAGGTTGGATAATTTTCAAAAAATTCTTTCCATCCATTTATCATATCCTCATACTGATCTCCATGACGATCAATGAATAAATGATCATCTGTCATTAAACCAATTAATCCGTTAATGTCCTGGTTGTTGATATATTCATTAAATTGCAGAGCAGTTAATTTCGGATCTCTTCTGTTCATTTTAATATTTAAGATAAATCTTATGATAGTATAATAATTTGAGGGGAAAAACAATAAAAACATTATGAATATTCATTTAAAACTTCAAAAGATATAAATGGATTTACTTCTTATTTTAGTACTATTGAGAGCCAATCCTAGTATATTTTCATATTGATCCAAGAAATTCATATACAAATAATATATAAAATAACAGAACATAAGGAATGGTTAGTATGTTAGAAAAACCAGAGTTGAAAGATACAGATTTTATACCTAACGATGAGTTTAGAAAAAGAAGTACAGAATTTTTCAAAAAATATGGAAGGAATTTGCTGGAAGTCTCGATGAAGATTACTGAAAATAAAATTTCATGGGGAACTCTTGTCGAATTAAATGCAGAAAAATATGCTAATAATATTGCTATAAAATTTGAAGATATCTCACTCACGTATAAAGAATTTAATGAACAAGTTAACCGATATGCCCATTATTTTATTAACATTGGTTTAAAAAAAGGGGATATTGTTGAATTGATGATGACCAATCGACCAGAGTATTTAATAATTGTATCTGCGATTGGTAAAATTGGTGCTATAACTTCCTTAATCAATATAGATCTTCGAGAAATATCCTTAGTGAATTGTTTAGATCTCACTCTTGGAAAGTTTATTATAGTTGGTGAAAATTGTTATAATATTTTTAATAAAGTTCAATCTGACCTTGATTTATCTAAAGTTCAAAAATTGTATTTTTTAGCTGATCAAAACTTAATATCGACTCCGGAGGGATACATTGAACTTTCTCAAGAAGCTAAAAATTATCCTATCGAAAATCCCCCAACCACGATAAATGTGAGAACATCTGATGCATTTACTTATATATTTACATCTGGTACAACAGGTTTCCCGAAAGCTACTATTTTTGCACATTCTACTATGGTAGGCGCTTATTACATTTTTGGAAATATGATGTTAGAGTTAACACCAGAAGATACGATGTATGTCTCACTTCCTCTATTTCATTCGAATTCTTTAGGATCAGGTTGCGCTTCCGCTTTTGGCGGTGGAGCAGCTTTAGCTATAGGGCGTAAATTCAGTGTTACCCATTTCTGGGATGAGATTCGCAAACATAACGCTACAGCTTTTAATTATATCGGAGAATTGTGCCGATATCTAATGAATCAACCTCCCAAAACTGATGATTCAGATAATCCAATAAGAGTGGTGCTTGGTGCAGGACTTCGTCCAGAAATATGGATGGATTTTAAAAAACGATTTAATATAGCTAAAATTGGAGAGTATTATTCAGCAACCGAAGCTGTAGGATTTTTTGCAAATTTTTTTTCATTTGATTGTACTGTAGGCTATTCTCTTACACCATACGCAATTGTGAAATTTGATCATGAAGAAGAAGAACCTGTCAGAAATGAGAAAGGATATATGGAACGGGTCAAACTTGGTGAATCAGGTTTGTTATTATTTGAAATCGCAGGTACTGCTGTATTTCGAGGATATACAGATAAAAAGGCAACTGAATCAAAAATATTTCATAATGTTTTTAAAGGGGGAGATAAATGGTTCAATACGGGAGATTTAATGAGAGATATTGGAAATAACCATGCTCAATTTGTAGATCGTCTCGGGGATACTTTTCGTTGGAAAGGACATAATATATCAACCACCGAAGTAGAAAAAATAATTAATACCCATGATCAAGTATTATTTTCAACTGTTTATGGTGTGCAGATACCTGGTACTGATGGACGAGCAGGAATGGCAGCAATCGTACCAAGCACTATTATTGATGATTTTGACATTAAAAAATTAACTGATATTTTACAAAAAAACCTTCCTCCTTATGGTGTTCCACTTTTTCTTAGGTTTAAATCGAAATTATCAACTACAGCAACTTTTAGACTCAAAAAAATGAAATTGAAAAAGGAAAGCTTCAATTTGGAGAAGATAGATGATCCAATGTATGTACTTTTGCCGAATGAGTCAGAATTTATTCCTTTGAAACGGAGTATTTATGATAATATAAAAAAACAACATTATAATTTTTGATTGCTTTTATGTTCTATTCAGCCTCTTTTGTTTAAATTAATCTAATGTTAGAGTATTAATTCTTAAGAGATTTTAAATTAAAATCCCCTGCTGTTTTCATAATATTTATGAGGGGCATATACTTATTGCATCATTATCAACAATCGCTTGAAACTGACGTTTTGTTATCACTTCAAACAAATTCATGGCTCTTGGATCACTTCTATCCAATTGAGAAAAGCCAAGCGCGGGAATATATGCATAACACATTAAGGCTTTAAGATAATTTTCCCAAGCAAAATCAAAGTCAAAACCTGTTATTTCTTTTTCTTCTAATCGCTTAATGTAATGTTTAACCATATCCTTCTCTATTTTTCTCCTTAAATCGATTTCAACACTTTCAGCAAGTAGGTAACCTATATCCAAAATACCCCCATTTACAACTGCGGATCCCCAATCAATGACAATAATTGGATTTTCTTTATTGTTCCAATCAAAGAATAGATTATCAACCCGAAAATCAAAATGTGAAATGGTCATGTTATCATCTGGTATATCCATCACCAACCAAGGAAATTGTTCATGAATCTTCTGTCCCGCTTCCAAACCTCCTTCAGGAAGTGTATCTAGAAATTCTTCTGATTTTACTGAAAGATCCCAACTACTTCGATAAGTATCAACTAAAGATCTTGATACTTCATCCTTGGGTTTCGGCATCCAATCAAATGAATAAAGATCTGGAGCATCCCACCATCTCGAATGAAATTCAGCAATCACATCTATTACTTTTTTGGTTTGATCTTTATTCAATCCTTTTATTTGGTCAATTTGCTCAAAACATGAGCAATCATCTAATATGAGTATGTTTTTCTTAGTTTCTTCATCAAAATCATGGTAAATGACTCCTGGAACCCGGACAGGACTTTTTGGTGCTACTTCGGTATAAAATCTGATTTCTCTTTCATAAAGATTGTATTGTTCGGCAATAGCTAATGCAGTTCTAAATGTTGTTGGCATTTTCACTATCATTGTTTTCGGGAGGTCAGAGGATTGTTTGTCATAGGTTATAGTCAGTCTGGCCATGTCACTTACAAATCCTTCACCTGCTCCCCACGGTTCTCTTGAAATTGAATCAATATTTACATTTTTTAGGTAACCCGAGTTATGAAGAACTTCATTGAGCCATTCTGAGGTTACCCTTTTAGTTCGTTTAGGTATCATTTTGAATTTTATCTCTCTTTTTTTATGTTATTTAATAGTATTAATACAATCTACTATTTGGTAGTTTGTAATGAGAATCATTTGAAGTCTATTACTATTTATAGATTAATTCCAACCTATACCTAAAAAAATAAATTTCATAAAAAATTTTAATTAATTGATTTTCAAACTTATCGAATTATTGCATGGAACTATTTCATTATGAGTTCTAAGAAAAGAGATTACTATGAAGTTTTGGGTGTAGGTAAGGATGCATCCACTAATGATATAAAGCTAGCTTATCGTAGATTAGCACGAAAATATCATCCAGATGTAAATAAGGACGATCCAAGTGCTAAGGATAAATTTATTGAGATTCAAGAGGCTTATGAAGTACTGAGCGATGAAAATAAAAGGAGAAATTATGATCGTTTTGGTCATAGTGGAGTACAAATTGACATGAGTGACTTTTTTTCTGGGGGAATTCCTGGCATCGACGAGCTCTTTAAGAGCATTTTTGGAGAATTTAGCCCTTTTGGAGGTTTCAATGATTTTGGTTTTGGTGGATTTGGTTCACGTGGCAGAAGAAGAACTGCACCAAGACGAGAGGTCGGTCAGGATATTGAAGATCATATTGAAATTAGTTTCGAAGAAGCAATGTTTGGAGTAAAAAAAGATATTCCAATAGAACGATTTACTCCGTGTGACAGTTGCGAGGGAACAGGGGCAGAAGATCCCTCAAGTGTAATAAATTGCCCTGAATGTGAAGGAACTGGTCGTATTAGAAAAATGACTCAATCTGGATTTGGAACTATAATTCGTGAGTCAAATTGTTATACATGCAACGGTACAGGGCAAGTAATCAAAAAGAAATGTAAGGTTTGTGACGGTTCTAAAGTTGTACCTGAAGAAAAAACGATTCACGTTAATATTCCTCCCGGTGTTGAAAATGGTGTTCATTTAAAAGTTCAGGGTGCAGGTCACGTTCCTTCTGTTAATGCAATTCCTGGTGATCTCTACTTAGGAATTAGAATCACTGATAATGATAAATTTGTACGAAGAGGGAATGATTTATATACTCCTATCGATGTAGATATAGTTACTGCAATTATTGGAGGAAAAATTATTGTACCTACTTTAGATTATAAAGAAAACAAAATTACTGAGAAAGAATTACCAATTCCTGCTGGGACTCAGCCAGGTACAGAATTTCGGATAAAAAATCGAGGTGTTTCTTACATGCGTGGAAGAGGAAGAGGTGATCAATATGTTATTGTTAATATTGAAATTCCTCAAAAGATATCGGAAAAACAAAGAGATTTATTGCTAAAATTTAAAGAATTAAATAAAAATAACTCATAAGTGTGAATTTAACCAATTTATTAAATCTTTAAACACTTCATCCCGGTTAATTTCATTGAAGAGTTCATGCCTGGCATCTTTATAAAGTTTGTAAGTCACATCTTTAATATTATAATTTTTAAAGCGTTCGACCATAGCCAATATGCCTTTAGAATTGTTTCCTACTGGATCTGAGGTTCCGGATATTATATAAATAGGTAGATCTTTTGGTATTCTTTTTTCATTCTTCTCATTATACACTTCTTCACTTCCGCGAGATAATTCTAACCATAGAGACGCTGGACCGGTAAATCCACACCAGGGATCCTCAACATATTTCTGAACTTCTGTTTTATCTCTAGTAAGCCATTCAAATCCTGTAGCATCTTCATCATTTTGCCAAGGGTCATTTAACGATTTAAGGGAAGTAGTTTCTTTCCGTACAGATCTTCTTCGTTCTCCACTAGTTCCACACAATATGCATCCTTTAATTTCATTTCCTCTCTCCTGAATGTAATTTTGAGTTAGCATGGCACCCCAAGAATGTCCTAAGAGGAATATAGGTAGGTTAGGGTGGTTCTGTTTAATAATATTTGACAACTCATATTCATCATTTACTACTCCTCTCCACCCATTTGGTCCTAAAAATCCGGCATTACCCTCTAAAGTAGCTTCTGTCAAATCTCCTGCTGTTAAACCATGCCCTCTATGATCATCTGCATAACAAATATATCCTTCTTTACATAGAACTTCCGCTAATCTAGTATATCTTTTCGCATGTTCTGCAAGTCCATGAAGTATCTGGATAACCGCTTTAGGTTTTACATCTGGTTCCCATTTGTATACAAAAATTTCGATATTATCTTGATCGATAAAGGTAAAATTCGAACTTCTCATAATGATCTCATTTATTATTGTAATATTTATAATATAGTTGTTAATTTCTTTTTATGATGCGACAATATTTATAATTTAATCAATGAATATCCAATGAATACTAAAATTTTAATTACAGGTCCTCCTCGAAGTGGTAAATCTACCTTAATAACTAGACTAATTGACTATTTTTCTAAAAAACAAATTACTATTTATGGTTTTTTAACTCCAGAAGTTAGAAAGGGGAAACATCGAATTGGTTTTGATATTGAAGACATCAGCACAAAAGAAAGAAAAAAGTTAGCAAGAATTAACCAATCTAATTCAGATTATCGATTAGGCAAATATTCCGTTAGTATGATTGGTCTTCAGTGGATCATCTCAAAAATGGAAGATATTAGATTTACTAAGGAGGATTTACTTATAATTGATGAAATAGGGAAAATGGAATTGTTCTCTAAAAAGTTCCAGGATTTTATTTTATATGTTTTTAGTTCAGATCTCACAATCGTTGCAACAGTTGGTCTAAAAATTAAACACCCAATAAAAGATCATCTTCTCCGTATGCCAGATGTTAACCTATTTACTTTAGATCACAAGAATTTTCAAAATATATTTCAAGAAATAATATCATTGATTTAAAACATCTTTTAAGACTGAATTTTTCTAAAAGTTTAAATTAAGAATATTTTTATCTTATTAAGTAGAATTTAATCTTATAATTCAAAGGGGGATTTATTTTTGAAATGGAAATGTGATGCATGTGGTCATGAATTTGATTTAGATGACTTTCCAGATGAAGAATTTAAATGTCCCGGATGTGGAGGTGAAGATTGCTCCTTTAGCCTCTTAGAATAATTTAAATTATGCTTTATTCATATATATAAACAAAAATAACTAATCAATTAAAAAAAATGATCGAATGTAATCAATATGAGAGAAAGAAAGTATGTGCCTGTACTTATGATTGTCAAAGGAGAGGTAAATGCTGTGAATGTATAGAATATCATCTCTCTATGAATCAACTCCCCGGATGTGCTTTTGCTAGAATTTCAAAAAAGGCTGAGAAATCTTATAATCGAGATTTCAAATACTTCGCAAAGTTAGTATTAAACGACTAATTTATTAATAATATATTCATGTTTAAATTGATTTATTGCTCAAAAGCTCATTTTGAAAGATTAAATACCGATTTTGTTCTTCAAAATATCCTATACTACTGTTTTGTTAAAATTTATAAGGGTAGAACGCGATTAGAAACGTATGGATTTTAAGAAAATCTATAAACGGGGTTTAGGTGTTTCAATTTTACTCCTTATCGTTATTATAGGTGTTCTATTCATTCCTAATCTAAATAAAAATCATTTATCAGATGGAAATTCACTTTTTACTAGTGGACCCGACGATGCTTATGAACCCAACAATACCCCTTCCACTGCTTATAATCTCACAATGTGGGAAGACTTTTGGTTATATAACATTAGTGGTTTTGGTATACTGGAAGATGATGATTTTTATGTAATCGACGTCAAAATGGGATTCGAACATTTACAAATTAATTTAATCTTTACCCACTCTTTGGGCAATATCGATGTAGATCTTATGGATAGCACATATGCAAACGTAACTGGGGCACAATCCATGACAGATAATGAGTATATTGATACTATTGTTCCTTCAGCAGGAATTTATTATATCCGACTTTATGGTCCAAATGCATCAAACACTTATGATTTATGGTGGAAAACATTTACCACGGATGACGCTTATGAGGAAAATGATGTATGGACTTCTGCTTATGATTTAACAGGTCACCAAAATGTTTGGCTTTCTTCAATTCTCGGTCCTGGTCTGCAGTTTGATGATGATTGGTATAAAATATATGTTAGTCCTGGTTATGAATTTCTCCATGTAAGCCTTCTCTTCAGTCATGGTATGGGAGACATTGATATAGCTCTTTATGATAGTAGTTATTCTTTTATAACTTCGAGCACGGGTACAATGGACAATGAGTATATTGATTATGTAGTACCCTCATGGGGAGACTACTACTTACAAGTTTATTATGGTAATAATGGAAATCCATATGATTTATGGTGGAATACTACAATGCCAGGTATGGGAGATGATGCCTATGAGGAAAATGACCATGATGGAGAAGCTTATGATCTCTCTCCATGGCCAGCTTCATGGCTACCTTCTGGACTAGGTATTCAATTTGATGATGATTGGTATACTGTTTATTTGGATCCAGGTGAAGAACGAATATATGTGGAATTAATTTTCTCACATGGAGCAGGGAATATTGATATGGAGATTTGGTTTTGGGATGGTTCTTTCAACCATTTGACTGGCAGTTATTCTACTGATGATAATGAATATATAGATATTGAAGTCCCATGGTCTGGTATTTATTATATTAGAGTTTTTGGAGATAATACTGGAAATTCTTATGATTTATGGTGGGAAGATCTTGTACCAACTGGTGATGATTGGATGGAAGAAAATGATGACTTTTGGAGCGCTTGGTATGTAGATCCGAATTATTATTCAGGGCTTAAGCTTGTATATGGGGATGATGACTGGTTCCGTACTTATTTAAGAAATGGAGATACTCTTGATATTGCTATTTACTTTAAACATTCAGAAGGTGATTTAGAATTAGAACTTTATGATCCTTCAGAAAGTTTTAGAACGGGATCATATTCTGTAGATAATGATGAATTTATTTCTTATTCAATAGATATGTCAGGAGATTGGCGTTTCAGAGTTTATCACGCTTCTGCAGATTCTGTACTTCATTATGATTTGGATATTTGGGTAAATGCGGGAGAAGACCCTAAAGATGATTGGATGGAAGAAAATGACGGTTTTTGGAGTTCATGGTATGTCGATCCCGATTATTTCCACGGTCTTATACTTAACAATGAAGATGAAGATTGGTTCCATACTTATGTAAACGAAGGAGATGTAATTGATGTAAATATTTACTTTGACCATGATAAAGGAAATTTAGAGTTAGAGCTCTGGAGTCCCTCACAAACTCTAAGAACAGGTTCCTATGGCGAGGATGATTATGAATATATATCATTTATGGCGGATGTGTCAGGAGATTGGCGAGTTCGAGTTTATCATGCAGATGCAGATTCTAAAGTCTATTATGATTTAGGTATCTGGATAAAAGATGATTTTTATGAATGGAATAATAACCCAGACGATATGATATGGGATGGACAACTTAATAAAGGTCATCCTGCAGTTCTTGTTCAAAATGAGCAAACCTGGCTCAGCGATCTTCACGGATTAGCGGTACAAGGAGATGATGATTGGTATATAATTGATGTCACTCCGGGTTTTGAACATTTAATTCTTGAACTTACGTTTAATCATTCTTTAGGAAATATAAATGTTGAAATTTACGGTCAAGGGGGTTCTTATATGGTTGGGAACTCTTCAATGACAGATAATGAATATATCGATTATTTCCTCCCACACCCAGGTATTTTTGCTATTCATGTGTATGGAGATAATATGAGAAACAAGTATGATATGTGGTGGGATGACTTGCGAAGTGATTTCAGACCTGACGATAATTATGAAGTAAACAATGATGCGTTATCTGCCTTTGATTTATCATTTTACGAGAATATATCTCTCTGGGAAATTAATGGATTAGCTTTACAATATGACCAAGATTGGTATAAAATCTATATAGATGACACCGGTTTAGAATTAATTGTAGCTGCAATTTATGATTCAGCTGAGGGCTTAATGGGATTTGAACTTTATGATTGGGATCTTAATAAAGTTTCAGGCAATTTTACTTTAACGGATAATGACTATATTATTTATGCTGTGTCTAACGGAACTTATTATATTAGAGTTTTTGGAGATAATACTGGGAATGTATATAATTTATGGTGGTCAACACGAGTCCCTGAAGATGTTGGAATGATACCTGGTTATGATATATTGATTTTAATTGCTTCAATATTAGGGATTTCGACAATTGTTATAAAAATAAAGAGGAGTAAATTCAAGAAGAAATAAATCATTTTTTCCTTTTTTTTCCTTTTAAATTTAAGATGATGAATTTTACTTTGTTTAAACAACTTGAAATTTTCTTAAAATTTTAAATTTGCTCTGTTTCATCTAACTATTTATAAGTTTTGGAAAGTATGAAAACCGAAAGATAAAAAAATATAAATCTCTTAAAATACCAATAAGTCATTAATTTCTTTTAAATTTACAAATGGAAAAGACCGACCTTAAAATTAACGATTTATTAGGAAAAGGGAATTTATTAACTTTCCTCATAGGATCGGGTTGTTCTATTGATGCTCCTTCAAATGTTCCAGAGGGTAATAAAATAAAAGAGGATTTAGTTAAATATTTCTGTGCAGAATCAGAAATCGAAAATATTCTTAAAATAGAAGGTTTAAAATTAGAGTTTTTATTAGCTACAATCTTTGATAACCTAGGGGATAATGTTGAAATTTTTGACTATTTTGAATTATTTAATAAACCGAATCTTCAGCATTTTTTCTTAGCGGATTGTATCAACAAAGGACATTTTTTGATGACTACGAATTTTGATTTCTTAATAGAAACTGCACTCCTAGAATTAGGTATTCCAAAAAGAGAAATATTTCCTATTATCTCAGAAAAAGAATTTATAAGTTATTCTAATCCGGCTGATTTATATAAACGTGGTTTTAAAGCAATTTATAAAATTCATGGCTCTGCTAAGAATATTATAACAGGAGCAGAAAAACAAAGTTCATTAATTAATTCCATTAAAGAATTAGGATTTAATAGGGCAGGAAAAAGCTTATTTCAGATTGAGCCCTTTAAGAGGACTTTTTTGGATTCAGTTTGCAATGGGCGATCTTTAGTTGTAATGGGGTATTCTGGAGTTAATGATTCTGATATAATCCCCACAATTAAATCTTTAACAAATTTTAAAAAGATAATCTGGATAAATCATTCTAAATCAATTCAACCAGGTAATGAAACGATATATGAAATTAAGCATGTTAAAAGTCTACACTCATTTAGTAACAACAAAAATTTGACTAAACTAGCTGAAATACTTTATGATATCCGCCGTTTTAGTAATATAAGCAAAATTTACCTCATAAATGCTAATCTGGTAAATATAATAAAAAACTTAATCCAGATTAAACCAAAATTAAGATCGGGTTTAATGACTCTAAGCATGTTAGATTGGTTAAAGAAGAATATTAAATCTCCTAACATGTTTGAAAAGGTTTTAATTACTTCCAGAATCTATTATAAGTTTGGATTTTTTAATGACGCTATGAAATGCTCTGAAATAATGACTCGATTCGTCACCTTAGCAGATGTTAAGTCTTGGAAATCAATAGCTAATGAAGCACTAGCCAAAAGTTATCTTTACCAACATAAAAAACTAGAAACCCAAAAATTGAAATTAAATAAAGATAGAGTTCAAAGTCAGATAAACGCTTTAACTATGAGATCTAAATCACTCATATTAGTCGCAAATATTTATTTTTCGGTTGAAAAATTCCCCGAAGCAATTAAAAAATTCGAAGAAGTATTAGAAATTTATGAAAAATTGGGTTACTCGAAAGATATCGCCAAATATCTTAATAGAATTGGGGATATTTACTATAAATACAAAAATTATAATGTAGCAATGAAGTACTACAACAGAGCACTAAAAATTTACAATCAGTCAGGAGATTTGAATGGTAAAGTTAAGAGTTTTATAAGTATTGGTAAATCTTTTTTGGTGCAAAAAAATTACCCAAAAGCTAGAAAGAGTTATTTAAGTGCATTAAAACTGCATAGAGAATTGAATCTCCTAAAAGGAAAAGCAATAATTTTGAATCATTTGGGAGAAATTATGAGACTTCAAAAAAATTACAGCAAAGCTACAAAATATGCTATGAATGCTGTTAAATTAAATGAGGAATTGAGGGATTGGAAGGAAAAAGCCATTTCTCTTAAAATTATTGCTTGTATTAACGAAGATCAAAAAAAATACTCGAAAGCAATTAAATTCTATAAGAAAGCAGCAGAATTATATGAGAAATTAGGAAATTTATCTGATACAGCTAGTTGTTTGAAAACGATAAGTAAAGTTTACAAAATACAAGGAAACAATTCTGAGGCTCTGATACAAAATGAATGTGCTTTGAAACTATATCAACAAATAGATGATTCATATGGAATAGGAAGTTGTCTGTTTGATATTGCAAATACCAATTTCACTATAGCAAATTATCAAAAGGCATTAAAATATTATGAAGATGTGTCAAAGCTGAATGAACATTCGATAAGTTTGGCACAAAAGTCTATTTCTCTCAAAAACATGGGTTTAATTCATCATGTTCAAGGGAATTATTCCAGAGCATTAATTATGATCGAGGAGGCAATAGAAATTGATGGAAAATTAGAAAATCTTAATGATCAAGCTATAGGTTTTTATAGGATTGCAATGATTCATTTTGACCAGAAAAATTACTCGGATGCTTTGATATATATTAATAAATCAATAGAAATTTATGAGAAATTAAAGGATTTAAAAGGACTAGCTGTATGCCTTGGTTCTAAAGGAGATCTTTTTCGATTTCAAAAATACTTTTCCGAAGCCCTGAATCAATATAAATTGTCATTAAGACTTAGGGAAGAGCTAGGAGATTCGAGCATGAAAGCCTACTGTCTTATTAATATAGGTGAAGTTTATAAAGAACAAGGAAAATTATCTGGAGCTTTGATAGCTTATAATCATGCATTAAATATTAATAAACAATTAGGAGATTCAATAGGTGAAGCAATTTGCCTTAACTCTATAGGGAATATTTTCCGAATGCAGGGTGATTATCCTATGGCTTTAGAACATTGTCAAAAAGCTCTAAAAATTAATGAAGAAGGTGAGGATTTAAGTGTAAAAGCTAAATGTCTTCGAAATATTGCATTGATTAAGCAAGATCAGGGAAATTATTCAGAAGCCTTGAAATACTATAAAGAAACACTTTTGATTTTTAAAAAATATGGTTTATTTGAAGATTCAGAAATAAGAGATATCGAAAAAAAAATCAAGACTATTTTTCTTTCTTTTCAAAGAAATTATATCCCTCAGACACATGACCCTAATAAAGTATCCATCGAAAAAGATAAAAGAATGGATCCTATGGATAAACGACAAATCTTTTCCAATATTATCTATAAGATTCAAGGCAATTATGAGAAAGCCCTAAAATATTATAAAGGTGCACTGAAAAAGGCTGAAAAATCTGATGATTTGTATGAAAAATTAAAAAATATTAATGCTATTGGAGAAATTTATCAAATCCAGGGATTATATCTAGAAGCGGTGAAGAAGTTCGAAGAAGCCCTAGAAATTGCAAGATTAATAGAAAATGAATCATTAAAATTCAAACTTGTCTCAAAAATTAGAGAGTTATATAATAAGATCTTTAAAATAAGTTAAATTAAATTGTAAAGAAGCTATGAGACCTCTATTTAAGGATTAATATATTTCACTTTTTCTTATTTGATCCTTAAGTCTAATTTCAGACTCACTTTTTTCGATTTTTTTATTATCTACCAAGATATCTTTTATAGCTTTTACTTCTGCTCTTGTTCTCAGGCCAATATTTTCCTTTAACCTTTCCAGAATCTCTTTTTCTTTAACAATATTATTAAATAATTCTAAAAATGTACTAACTGAAACATTATTATAGAATATATATCTTTTATTCAAGAATATAATTAAACCCCTTCGCTTTTTTTGTTTTTTATAAAGACTAAGAAAAATTTTTCTGATCCGTTCAATTGGTTGATTCAACTCTTTAGCAACATCTGTATCAATAATTCTAACATATTTTTGTATAGTTCTTATAAGTTTCTTTTTAAAAGTAAGAGAAATAAGATAAATTAATAAAGCAACACCAAGAAGCATTATAGTGGTCCAGATTGCGAGCATTTTGTTAACTAGAAAAGTTACCAGTATTGCCACAACCAGAAAAATCCATAAAATAGTATTTCTTTTCATTATTTACTTTTATTACACAATTTAAGGGGTTATCCCAATTTTTGAATTTCGAGTTCAATATCATTTAGCTTTTTCGTATATTTCTCGTAAAGTTCTGTATATTTATATATGTCAATATCATTATCATCATATAAACTCTTCAATTGTTTGAGAGTTCTCCCTATTGATGTCTTTTTACTTAGTAAGTCTTCTCTTTTTTTTACTGGATTTGGTATTTCTAAATTTTTTTTCATATATTTTCTATAAATCTCAACGTTCACATCCATAGGCTTTATATTTGATAAATATAAAGTTGTTCTTGGTAAAATTTCAGCTAAATTTTCAGGTACGGCGATATAAGGTTCCGGATTGCTAATATCCTTAATTAATTTATAAGGTAAAATTTCAGCATCAATTTCCATGATATTGTCATTAACAACTGATAGATTAAACAAGATATTTCCCTTTTCTTGTTCTTCTAAATTTTTAAGATTTTTTATCATTTGTTCCCAGGTTTTTTCTGACTTTGAAAAATAATAAACAGCTTTTTTAGACAAATCTTCGATTAACCTTGGTTGAGTTTGTTCGTCTGAAGATTCAGAAAACTCCCTCTTTTGAAGTGCTTGAGCTTGTAAATAACATGCTATACCCATGTCAAAATCAGCTTGAGCGCTTAATTGTTTCTTTATTTTTTCATCATCAAACCCTAAATATAACAATCTCATTGATAACAGACTAAGCCCTGCATATAATTTAGAGGCAAGGATTAAATTATTCTCTTTTTCCTCTTTTTTAGCAACAATACTTTGGGCAAAAATTCTGCTCTGTTCAGATTCAAATTCCAAATTTTTTGGTTCTAGACTTTTGCCTATTTTGTTTTGATACACAGCAGCAGCACTAAAACATGCAGCTGATTTATACATCTTGCTACTTTTTATCATTGATATTATGGCATTGTCCAAATCTTCCAATTTTTCAAATTTTTTGGAGAGATTAGCATATAACCTTGCTATTACCCAGCAAGCTCGAGCAGATTCGAACATGAGATCATAAATCTCGATCTCGCAATTATCAATAGGATCGAAGTATGAGGTTGCAATGGCTAGTTCTTTTATAACCAAATTTTGATTTTTAGTTTTATAATTTATATTTATAAGATCTATGTATTCAGAAATAAGTCCTAAATCATCATAAGATACGTTTTCACTAGGTTTTTCAAGAGCAAATTCCAATTTCTTTAATTTAAAATGGAGAAATCTAATTCTCATAACAATTTCTTCTGGAAAGAGATCTTTTATATAACCAATATCTAATTCTATTTTTGGTTCCTTTGTCATTGTTTTCGTCTTTACAGGCTTCGGTGTTGGGACTTTCTTTTCTATAACCTTCTGTACTGGTCTTTTCTTTTTTACAGACTCCTCTACTTTTTTTTTCTTTTTTATAGGCTTTTTTGCTGGTGTTTTCTTTTCTATAGACTTTTGTGCTGGTTTTGCTTTCTGAGGACCATTTTTTACTGTTGATTCCTCTAAGTCTAGTTTATTCAATACATTGGTTGATAAATGTTTTAATGTTTTATGAGGGTCGTCTTTAATAATAGCTTCTTCTTCTTTAACAATGGCTTCTTCGTCTTTACTATTAAGAAAATCAATCGCCTCCTGGATATGGGTTACTGCTGACATGATAGTAAATCCTTGAATTTTTAACAAATCTTCAACTTTCTTTAAAGCTAATTTTTCAATACTATCTATTCCAGCTTTTTTCAATCTATCGATTGATTCTTTATTGATATTAATTAGATCTTCCAACATAGTTTTTGTTTATGACGAAAATACCATTGAATTTTGTTCAAATACATTTAATATACGGTTTAAAAAAAATATTTTTGTTTTGACAAAATGGTTGAATTATGTTTATATGGTTTAAATAGAAATTCATCAAAATATACTTTTTCGTATATTATTTGATGGAAAATTTAAACAATATTAATATTAAATTTCCTAAAATTCCTTATTAAACGCGACAAAATTCTCTATTCATCGTTTAATCGGAGATATTCTTTTAAAAAAAAGGAAGCTATTGCTTTTCAAAAACACTCAGTAAAACCTGTGAAATATGTAATTTATTGATTTAGACAATAGATTAATATACGTTGAAAGATTCTTAATAGGTCCTTGGTTTTAGATTTTCCCTTTTGTCTTAGGACAAAGTAAACATTTAAATATGGTAATTATTTTTCTTAATTTAAGAAAGGGGATATATTATAAGTGACTTTTGGTTCATCATTAGCGACATCGATAAAAAGTCATTTCAATCATGGGGATTTAACGGGAGAATGAGTTTAAATTATCCCACAATTAACCAGTTTAAATTAGGGAAAAATAATGGTAATAGTGTTATTTAGAAAGAAAAATTTTAAATTGAAGTATATAATAATGGTCATTTTAATTCTAATTTCATTCAATTTATGTTTATTTAACTATTTATACTCAAATGTAAAAGAAAATCGCGCTTTCCCAATAGCATATGTAGAACCAAAAGGAATTAATATAAATGAGGAAGTTGGAATAAACTTACAAAGCAATATTATTAACTGGGGTGAAGTACTTGCCAATAATCCAAATCTTTCCAATTTAGACAATCTCATTTCCTATCCTGATAGTGCTTTAGTTAAAATTCGAGAAGATAACAAAATCGAGTTTATCGTAAAAAGAGACAATATGGGGTTTTCAACACAGACACTTGAATTGATCTCAAAATATAATATTGAATTATTTGAAGAAATTTCATACTATAATGCGAGCATTGTTTATGTCCCACTAGATAACATCGGAAAATTTATACCAGAATCAAAAGACACTCCAGAGATCTCCTATCTAGAACCTAATTTTTATATGGAACTTGATTTTACTCCTAATGACCAACATTATGCTAGCCATCAATGGGATTTACCTCTTATTGGGATGGAATCCGCATGGGAATATGAATTAGGATCCCATGATGTAATTGTCGCTATTGTAGATACTGGAATTGATTATACACATCCAGACCTAAACGTTAACTATTTGGCATTAGGATACGATTGGGTTAATAATGATGATGATCCTAATGATGACCATTATCACGGGACTCACTGTGCTGGCACAGTAGCAGCGATAATCAATAATTCAATTGGCGTAGCAGGAATGGCTAATGTTTCTGTTTTTGCAGAAAAATCGTTTAATTCTTTTGGATCAGGTTCAACTTCAGATAGTAGTTTAGCAATAAGACATGCTGTGGATATGGGCGCCGATATTCTTAGCTGTAGTTGGGGTGGGACTTCATATTCAGTAACTTTAGTTGAAGCAATTGAATATGCAATAGATCATGATGTAATGGTAATAGCTGCTGCTGGTAATTCTAATTCAGAGTCTTTACACTATCCAGCAGCATATCCAGGAGTGATTGCTGTGAGTGCTACTGATCAAAATGATAATAAAGCATCATTTTCAAATTATGGTGATTGGATTGATGTTTCAGCCCCTGGAGTTGATATTACCTCAACAGTTCCATATGAAATTAAAGGTACTCATTATATGTTAGCATCTGGTACATCCATGGCAGCACCTCATGTTTCAGGTCTTGCGGCTCTGATAAAGAGCGCATTTCCTAGCTATAGTGCTAGTCAGATTGAAGCCGCAATTTATAATTCTGCTTTAGATTTGGGTGATCCAGGCTTTGATCCTTATTATGGGCGGGGCAGAATCGACGCTAGCAATATTTTTGGTCCTGATAATACTCCGCCTACGTACTCAAATTTAATTGAAAGTGCTGACCCATTAATGTTAGGCGACACAGAGATAATTTCAATTGATGTAACTGACCCCTCCGGAATCAAACAAGTGTTAATTGAATTTGAGGGATCAAATCACTCGATGGCTAATATTGGTGGAAATACGTGGCAATACGATTCTTGGACACCTTCTACTACGGGAACTTACCCTTACACCATATTTATGGAAGATAATCTTAATTTCCGGAGTTCCGTAAGTGATTCAATCCAAGTTATTACTGATAATATCCCACCTTCATTTTCAGATTTGACGGAAATCACGGATCCTTTAGAATTGGGCAACACCGTACAAATTGGACTTAAAGTCTCTGATTCTACCGGAATTAAACAAGTGCTAATTGAATTTGAAGGCGTCAACCATTCGATGAGAATATATACTGGATTATGGTGGATATATGATTCATGGACGCCTTCTACTACGGGAACTTACCCATACACCATATACATGGAAGATAATTATAATAATTGGAATTCTATTAGTGATTCGATCAGGGTGGTAGATACAACTCCACCTACACTCACCTTTTTAACCAACAATACAGCACCCTTAGAATTAGGAAATTCTAAAACCATTATGATTAAAACAACTGATATATCCGGAATAAATCATGTGTTAATTGAATATGAAGGATTAACCGATTATATGACTGATATCGGTGGAGACGCTTACCAATATAAAGACTTTTCCCCATCAATTATAGGAAATTGTAATTACACTATTCATGTAGAAGATAAAAATAATAATTGGATATCAGTAAGTGATTCAATCGAAGTTAGAGATACTACATCACCTCAAGCACCTAGATTAATAGATTATCCAAGTGGAGAAGTTAGTGGTACGATAACATTTAACTGGGAAGATGGGAATGATCTATCTGGGATATTGTATTATAGGTTAATAATTGACAATGAATCATATCCAATAATTACCCCAGGAAATATTTTTGAAATTGAAATAGAAAATATTGGACCTGAAAGTAGTTATTATGAATTAGAAGTATTTTTCCCTTTAGGAACATATTATTTCTTCTTATATCAAATTGATGGAGTGGGTCTTCAAAGTGAATCTGCCACAGGGACATTTACCGTAATTTCGCCTGGTAATGAGAAAGACAGTAATCTTATATTAAATTTACCTCCAATTATATGGGCAGTGATAATAATCGGAGCTATCGTTGCAGTACCTAGCATTGTAGCAGGCAAAAAAATAATAAGTGGAATGTCTAAAAAATTAAATACACAGTTTGAAACCAAATATCTCAAAAGCGAAATTAAGGATCTTATTATTAAAAAGAAACAGACAGAAAAAGCTGCAGAAAGGGCTGTTAAATATGGTAATTACGCAAGAGCAGCGGAATTATATGAGGAATGTGAAATCTTATCTAATCAATTATTTAAAAGAGGTACTATGACTGAAGCAGAAAATACAAAGTATTATGCAAACATGAAATCAAAGGCGTTTAAAGTCAGAGAGCAAAGAGCTTCCTTTATTACATTTTCTATTAACGAATTGTTAACAAAATTCTGTGACAGTATACGAGTAAAGTATTATATGGATTCTCAAATACATAGCAATGGTCAAAGGATATTGAATGGTTGGCTTTTAAATGATACAAAATTTTTACAACATCGATTAACAAATCCCAAAAATGGATTAGAATTAGTAAGAGAACTTGGTCTGTATCCAGAAAACTTATCAGACGTAACAGCGATACAGCTTGTTTATACTAGTGATTTATCATATGATTCTATTATAGATATTTGTAAGGAACTCCAAAATTCAAGTATAATAACTTTCATTATTGGGATAGATTGGCCCTCGACATTCCAAAATAGGCATTCTTTTTCTCCACCCGAAGAAATTAATATCCTGTATAAAGAAAATATTAGAATAATTGACTGCAATTTATTTGCTGATTTTATTGGTTTAGAAGGTGAATATAGAGGTCAATTTTTTAAGACAATTAATTTCTATAAGAGATCAAAACCTTAGTAATCTTCAATTCTAGTCTTTTTCTTTTTCAATTTAATTTTAACCTACTTGTTATTTAAACGTTTAATGTAATTTGGGTTACATTCAATTAGACAACTATTTAACAAAAAAGTAAATTTTTGGGAAAAATTTAAATTTGTATTTATCCAAATATTTTATGTGACTTCTAAGTCACAAATAAATATGAAATTCAAAGGTGATGAAAAAAAAATAGAAAAAAAAGCCAATGAAATTAGTTAACAGCAATAAAAGGTATTCTAGCATTATTGCTGGGATTCTGGTATTTGTACTGTTATCAATTTTTATGGCCTTTCTCATCGGATGTTGGGGCAATGCAATCAATGAGCAAAATGGGTTTCAAACCTCCTTTAATGGAAGTTTTATTACCCCCGATTGTGGAGATATTAATCACGAACCAGTACCAAAAATAAGGGAATGGGTTGGCTTAGATACTGCAACAGGATCACTAACTGTTGATGACTTTACCTTTAGGGATGGATCTAATGCAGTTGTTGTTGATATAGATGGACCAGCACCAAAGGGTGAATTCCCACTCTGTATCGGTCTTGATCAAGGATATTACTTTGAGATAATAGTTGATTCTTGTGGAGGCTATCACCCATGCATGATAGGAGACTTGGAAGGTGATGGTGGATGTTGTGGACATTATATTACATTATGGCAAGATGGTTGCTTCAATCAATATAGAATCTCGCTTGATATAAATGATCCAAATAATTGGGTACCAACTACTGATCCAAGTGCATGTGAATGTGGAACCGTATGGAAAGGAACTTTTGCAGTTGAAGTATGCAAGGTAGAGAAAAAGACAAGTCCTTGTACTTGGGAAAAATGGGATACCTGCATTAAACTCTTTAGCAATCATCCCCCATGTGATATGAATACATATTGGGGTAAATGGGTGAATGTTAAAATAAATTCTGTTTGGTGTGGATGTAATCTACCTTCACAATGCTTCCTTTGTTGTGCAGAATATAATGGACTTGATACTGCATGCGGAACATTCTATATGATATTAGATTTACCATGGGTGGAAGGATCTTCGATTTACGATTCAGCTTATGTATTCCCTCTATGTATAAAAGATGCTGATGTTTCCCTTTGGGGAATCACAGTTACAGTCACTGGATGTTATTATCCAGGTGTCAGTTACCTTACAATTTTCCAAGAAAAAGTAACTCAAGTTTCACAATTCCCAGAAAATATTGAAATTGTATGGGATGCTGGTGTTTTAGTTGATGACACGTGTCCATGTCTAGGAATGGTATATACTGGAACTTTCAATGTTGATGATAGTTTAGATTTATTGGATGAGCAAACAGGTGAGCCAATTCCTGGTACAGGAATGATCAAGCTTGATAGCAATCACATTCCTTGCGGAATCGGACCAGCCGATTTAGATAAATGGGTAAGTGTTGACTTTTCCACTACATGGCATGGTTGTGCCTCCCAAACCTTCGAGGAATTATTGGTCCATAAAATTGATGTTTCCGGAGTCCCCAACACCCGATAAAAATTACATCGCCGGTTGAATGTAAGAATGTTTAGAAACGCTTTTAAGATTGCTGGGTGATCGATCTTGTTCTTCTCTTGAGAATTGACCTCGATCATCGGTCTCTTGTCACCTTTTTTTTTTCTTTTTTTCTTTTAGTGATCAAAACAGTGTCAAATAAGGTAAGATAATAACAATAGACTAATAAGCGTCAAAGAAAGGAGAAATATAGAATCAAGTTTCCTTTTTTGTTTTTGATCCATTCTTTTATATTTCTTATTAGATTTTGCGATAATTATAGTAATACCTAAAATTCCTCCTGTAGCTCCTGTATAAATGAAAGCTGTTGGATTATTTAATTCAAATAATTCAGTTGGTTTCATGATCCGAATTACAACTTTATTAAAGCCAAGTTGACCTGATGTATCATTAGCGTAAAATGTAATAATTATTAGATCTTCATTAGAACTGGATCTCCAGACTAATTTCCACAGTTCTTGATCAATCTGTTGAATATTACTAATAAATGTATAATTGGTTAAACCACCATCTAAAGTGTACCATTGAGTATCTAGATTTTCTTCAATAATGGTAAGGTTAAAATATGGAGCAATCTCTCCGACTTCTTGGTATTCAACTGGCAGGTTAACAATTATACTTGGGGCTAATGTATCCTTATATAGTGTTAATATAAGATTGTTATTTAAATAACCAAAACTATCATTAGCGCAAATATGTAATTGAAATTCTCCTTGTGGTAAATTATTCCATACTATTTGATCTATTTCATTTCCTATAGAATTTTGTAAAATTCCAGTAAAATCTCCAATTTCATACCATAGAGTGTGCAGATTTGGTTCAAAAACATAAATATCGAGGATTGGAGGCTGATTATAAAATGTGTTATTAATCGGTGTATATATTGTAATTTCTGGGGCACTTGTATCTTTGTATAAAATCAGTTTGTATGTGTCGTTAATATGACCTAGGTAATCATTTGCATAAACTTCAATAATGAATTGCCCATCTGGTAAGCTAGACCAAATATAATCTGTAATAAGAGTTTCAGTATTATTTTCAAGCCATGAATATACTGTTCCAATTTTATACCATATTTTATCTAAGTAAGGATCATAAGCTGTTATGTTTATTTTTGGTCTTGAGTTCCAATAAGTTTCATTATGAGGGAGATTAATTACAATGCTCGGAGCTAAAGTATCTTTATAAAGGGTTAAGGTGAAAGAATTATTTAAATAACCAAAACTATCATTAGCGTAAATATATAATTGGAATTCTCCTTGCGGTAAAATATTCCATATTGTTTGATCGATTTTTTGCCCCACATAATTTTCCAAAACACCTGAAAATTCTTCAATTTGGTACCAAAGGGTTTGTAAATTTGGATCAATAGCATAGATGTCGAGAAATGGAGGTTCATTATATATTGTATTATTATTCGGTAAATTTATTATTATTTCTGGGGCAGTTGTATCTTTATAAAGGGTAAGTATAAAAATATCATTAAGATGACTAAAGGTATCATTTGCATATATTATTAATTGATATTTTCCATCAGGTAAATTATTCCAAATTGCCCAATCAAGTAATTGATTAGTACCATTAATAAGTGTGATATTATTATTTCCATCACCATACCAAAGAGTGTCAAAATTTGGATCATAGCATTTAATATTAAATGTTGGAGGTACATTGCTATATGTATTATTTAAGGGTAAATTAATTTGGATTAATGGTGCAAATGTATCTTTAAAGAGTGTGTAGCTGTAAGTGTTATTGATATTCCCTGCGGTATCATTCGCAAAAATGTAAAGGTGAAATTCACCTTGTTCCAAATTATACCAAATAACGGGATCAATAACTTGTTCTGTATTATTAGTTAAGATAATATTAGTAGTACCTATTCTATACCACAATGAGTCATAGTTAGGATCAAAGTAGGATATATTAATTATCGGAGGTTTATTCCAATACCCTTCAAATATTGGCAGATTAATTTTTACTTCTGGAGCAATAATATCTTTTCTTAATTTAATTATATTAAGACCAATATTACCTACAGAGTCATTTACATAGAATTCAATAATTAATGTTCCGTTTCCAAATTCATCCCATTTCGTTTGATTAATGGTAATTATGGTGATTCCATTAGATCTTGTGAAAAAATACTTATTCCCAACTAAAGTATACCAACAATTATGGATATCAACACCACTGATATAGACTTTAAATTCGGGAGGTGATTGACCGAAAATAGTAAAATTCTCAGGTTCTATTATATTAATAATTGGAGCACTAATATCTTTTAGGACAGTGATTTCTGCATAACCAAGATTTCCCATTAAATCGTTAGCATAAAAAATAATCGTCACAGTACCATTTCCTAATTTATCCCATACGATTTGGTCTAAAGTTCCTGTCCAAGTATAGTTTTGTGTGGTATAGCTTCCATTTTTGAGTTGATACCATATATTCTTAAGACTTTTATCATCAATTATTACATTAACATTTGGAGCAATTTTTCCAAATATATCATAAGGATTCGGATAATCAAATATTATCTTAGGGGGAATAACATCTTTATGGATTTGCAAAAATTCAATTCCAAGATTCCCCAGAGAATCATTAGCATAAAAAGTTATAATAATACTTCCATTTCCAAACAAGTTCCATATACTTTGCTCAATTAATCCTGTCCAGGTATAATTAATTGTAATAATTGTTCCGTTTTTTAATTGATACCACATATGGGATAAATGAGGATCATAAAATTCCACATCAATTATAGGTGGCGATTTCCCAACTAAATCATTTGGTTCTGGTTTTTCTATTGTTATTTTTGGTGCGATAATGTCTTTTCTTATCATTAAAATATTAATTCCCCAATTACCTACAGTATCATTTGAATAGAAAATTATGGTGAGTGTCCCATTCCCAAGCTCATCCCATATACTTTGTTCTATTATTCCCTTCCATGAGTAATTCCCAATTGTTATAGTGCCATTTTTGATTTGATACCAGGTATTATCTAAGTTTGGTTCATCCACATTTAACCCGATATTAGGAGGTGTATTACCATACACTGTATTATTTGACGGATAGTTAATAATAATTAATGGTACGATAATATCTTTTCTAATAGTTAACGACTGGGTTGCGAAATTCGAAAGTGTATCATTTGCGTAAAAAATTATTTCCACTGTACCATTTCCTAGCTCATTCCAAACATCTTGTGGTATACTACCAAACCATGTATAATTTTTGGTAGTTTCTAATCCATTTGATAATTGATACCAAACAGATTCCAGATTATCATCAGATATATAAATATCTATACTAGGAGGAGATGCCCCATACAAATTATATGGATTAGGTTCATAGAATATTAGAACTGGAGGAGTCACATCTTTTATAATAGTGATATCTAAGAATCTGATATTCCCTAATGTATCATTAGCATAAAATCTTATTGTCAATATACCTGAATTGAATTCATCCCATATAAATTGCTCAATAGAACCTGTCCAACTGTAATCAGTAATCGATTGAGTGCTGTTGAATAGTTTATACCAGATTGTATCTAAGTCCTGAGCTTCTATTTCGATATTTACATTAGGTGCTAATTTTCCAAATATGTCATAAGGATTAGGATAATTGATTGTTATGTCAGGTGCAGTTATATCTTTGTTAACTATTATGGATGCAGAACCCAGATTTCCTGATGAATCATAGGCAAAAAAATTAATAATAATCAAACCAGTTCCAAATAGTTCCCATACGTTCTCGTCAATATTGCCCAACCATGTGTAATTTCCTGATAGAGATCCGTCGGTCAATTGATACCATACAGCATCTAAATCAAAATCAATAAATTCTATAATAATTTCTGGAGGGTTGATACCGAACCGGTCATATGGGTTTGGTTCATATATATTAATTTCTGGGGGAATAGTATCTGTTACAGTAATTGAATTGCTTACAGAATTCCAATTGTTATTCATGTCCTCCATATAAATAGTGTATGGATAGGTTCCTGTACTTGAAGGTGTCCAGGTATCATGTTGATATGTATTCCCTCCAATATTAGCCATTGTATAATTGATCCCTTCAATCTCAATTAAGACTTGATTGATTCCTGATACATCATATACGTTTATACTAATAATCTCAGTTAGACCTAGTTCTAACGAATCAGCACTCTCAACCAAATCGGAGTATGATGGAGGAGTACTATCTACAACTTCAATTGATTCAGATACTGAATTCCAATTATTATCCAAATCTTCCATAAAAATGGTATATGGATAAGTTCCTGTACTTAAAGGTGTCCAACCATCATATTGCCAGGTATCTCCTCCAATATTAACCATTGTATAATTAATCCCTTCAATCTCAATTAAAACTTGGTTGATACCAATACTATCATATACATTTATACTAATTATCTCGGTCGAACCTAGTTCTAACGGATCAGCACTCTCTATCAAATCTGAGTACGATGGTGGTGCATTATCTATAACTGTAAGAGAATCAGTAATTAAATTCCAATTGGCATTCATGTCCTCCATATAAATAGTGTATGGATAGGTTCCTGTACTTGAAGGTGTCCAGGTATCATGTTGATATGTATCCCCTCCAATATTAACCATTGTATAATTGATCCCTTCAATCTCAATTAAGACTTGATTAATCCCTGAAAGGTCGAGTATATCGATTTTAATAATTTCAGTAGTTCCTATTTCTAAGGGATCAGCACTTTCAATTAAATTTGAGTATGAAGGGGGAGTAGTATCCTCAACTTCAATTGATTCAGATACCGAATTCCAATTATTATCCAAATCTTCCATGTATATAGTATAAGAGTATGTTCCAGTAGTCGATGGACTCCACGCATCATATTGCCACGTATCCCCTCCAATATTAACCATTGTATAATTGATCCCTTCCAATTCAATTAAGACTTGATTAATCCCTGAAAGGTCGAGTATATCGATTTTAATAATTTCAGTAGCTCCTAATTCTAAAGGATCAGCACTTTCTACCAAATTGGAGTATGATGGGGGAGTAGTATCTACAACTTCGATTGAATCAGATACCGAATTCCAATTATTTTCCAAATCTTCCATATATATGGTGTATGGGTAAGTTCCTGTACTTGAAGGTGTCCACGCATCATATTGCCAGGTATCTCCTCCAATATTTAT
>JBHLNR010000183.1:3296-7077 GCA_048941385.1 Promethearchaeota archaeon | reverse complement strand
TATTGGTGATCATCCGATCATTCTAGACAGTAATCATCCCCCAGATTCTCCTCTTGGAGATTTCTGGGTCATGGGACCTAACGATCTAGATAAATGGGTATACTTAAAGGTTTATACCACATGGGAAGGTTGTCCAAAACCCGAACAACAATTTATGGTAATACTGACGCAAATATCTATCTTTCCGGAGTCCCCAACTCCAGAATAAAATATTTTATTCGCAAGTTGATTGCAATAATTTATAATATACTTTTAAACCGCTGTATGATCGAGATTGCTCTTTACCGACGATGAGATCGACCTTGATCGAATGATTAACCTCGATCTTTATAAGAAAAATCTCGATCAACAGTATATTTATCACCTTTCTTTTTTTTTTATTTTTAGTTTTGTTAACCAAAAAAATGTTGGCAAGATATGAGTCCATAAATTAGAAAAAACTGGTCAAAATGCTGATTTTGCTCAAGGTAATGTATATAGTTTTGAATTTGCGCGAACTCAAACCATCGCGAATGATGCTCATCGATTTCTGAAAAATGAGACTACGCCGCGAGCTTGACCTCCAGATTAATTAGAAGAATTCAAGATGAAATTATAATAGTTTTCCAAATTGAAAAGTTATAAAATATTAAGCAAACCTTTTTTGCCTCTTTTTTGATTAGTTTCGTTAAACAACACAAGTGAACTATAATGGATGGAGTAAATCTTTTTGGAATCCCCGTAGATGATATGGAACGTGCTAAGGAATTTTTCAGCAAGACGTTTGGCTGGAATTTCATGTCTACTGGAATGGAGGGAAATCATCACTTTGCTACAACTGTTCCAACTGATGAAAATGGTCTTCCCACTGAGCCCGGTGGAATAAATGGTGGATTGTTACAACGAGGGACCTATGGGCAACACACGCCAAGTATATTTATTAAAGTGGATTCGATTGATGAGACGATTAAGAAAGTCGAAGAAAATGGTGGTAAGTTGGCTTTCGCGAAGATTCCCATTGCTGACTTCGCCTTTTTCGCTCAAATCAATGATACTGAAGGAAACATAATTAGTCTTTGGGAAGATAAGGTTTAGCTTAATTTTAAAACTTTATAACTTTAAATTTTTTCTTAATGTATTTTTATATTTATCGATATTAAGCTCTAAACTAAATTTGTTTATAAAAAATATTAGGTAGATTCAAATGTCTGTCTACTCCTATTCTAAATAATTAAATTCACAGACGAAACTGTAAAATTACATTTTATGCCCCATTTTGGATTGATTGATAAAAAATTACCAGAGATTGAACAGTATTTGCTCAGAGCTAGACTTCATATTAGAGGAGGTAAAATTAGAATTGAAAAAGGTGAAATTTCGGCCGGTTTGGCAGCTCTATATGACGCATTTATATTTGCATTATATTGGTACTTTTTATCAGATGAAATGCTAAAACCTTTATTATACAATGGTGACAGTGCCTATAAAGATGAGGAAATATTATATCTCATTCTTCTAAGTTATGGAAGAATAGATGGAAGTTTCGATTATGAGCGATTTTTAAAATTAACTGTAAAAGCTCTCAATACTGAATTAGATGAGATTAAATATGATAGTTTTATTAACGATTTTGACTCCTTAATGGAGCAATTACAAATAATACCTTATAATGAAAACTTACTTCCCCAAGAACAGCCAATTACCCTTTGAATGGCTTTTTCATTTATTTTTTGTTGGATTATATTAAAACCATCATTCTAGTAATTTGGAATTACGAAACATGTTCGAAATCACGTTTATATACATTGTATACCTAATTTTATTAATTTTAATAAATCACTAAAAATACTATAGTAAAATGATGCCAATTGGACCCTTAATGAAAGAACATAGGCTAATTGAAAAAATGATTCTGCTTATGGAAATAGAGATTGAAAAAATGAAGAAAATTCTTAAAGCAAATCCACTGTTCATCGATATTGCTGTTGACTTTATTAGAATGTATGCTGATAGAACTCATCATGGCAAGGAAGAAGATATTCTGTTTAGAGATTTAGAAAAGAAAGATCTCTCTCCAAATCACAGAAGAATAATGGAAGAACTAGTAAAAGAACATATATGGGCAAGAAATACGGTAGGGGAGTTAGTTGATGCCAAAAATCAATATCAAAAAGGTGATGCAAAAGTACTAAATGAAATTATTGAAACTTTGGCTGAATTGACTGAATTTTACCCAAAGCATATTGAAAAGGAAGATAAACATTTTTTCATTCCGGTAATGAAATATTTTACTAAACAAGAACAAGATAAAATGCTCCAAGAATTTTGGGATTTTGATAAAACTTTAATTCATGAAAAATACGAAAAAGTCATAGAAAACATTCAAGATAAATAAATATTTTTTTGAGTTTCCTCCTATGACCCCAAAAGAAAACAATAATGAAGGATCAAAAATGCCTGTGCTTTTTATAGGGCATGGATCTCCGATGAATGTTATTTCTGATAATAATTTTACCCAAAATTTGAAAAAATTGGGTAATGATTTGCCAAAACCGAAAGCAATTTTAGTAATCTCTGCTCACTGGTTGACTTCTGGAACAAGAGTTTTATGTTCCAAGCAACCAAGTCTAATCTATGATTTTTATGGATTTCCAGAGGAACTATATCAAATTGAATATCCATGTTTTGGATTGCCGGAATTAGCCACGTCAATTGGTAAGAAACTTGAATATTATAAGGTTATATGCGATTACGAATGGGGTTATGATCATGCGTCCTGGGCAATCCTTAAACATATCTACCCTAATGCGGATATCCCCGTTTTAGAACTTAGCTTAGATTATGGTTTTAGCAAATGGAGCGTGAAACCCATGGAATATCATTATAAATTGGCAAAAAATCTAAGATTCCTCCGTGAACAAGGGGTTTTGATAATCGGAAGTGGAAATATAGTACATAATCTAAGGATTATCGACTATAATGTTAATGCACCTATAATGAATTGGGCAAAACAACTTGATGAGGCTGTAAAAAAAAATCTATTGAAGTATAATCATCAAAAATTAATAAATTTTAAAGAAATGGGAAACGTGGCCAATATGGGGATTCCAACATGGGATCACTACCTCCCACTGATCTACACAATTGCTTTACAAGAAAAAGATGAACCAATAAAATTCATCCATGAAGGATTTCAACATGGCTCTGTTTCTATGAGATGCATACAATTTGGAAAAATTTAATCATATATTAGATCATTTTTCTCCCAATTTTGATAGATTCCTTAAAGGGAAGCAAATTTCATCGATATTTTAACAATAAGCCAAATCTTCCAGGTTATTTATATTTATTAAAAGGAACATTATTATTCTAACGCGAATCATTTTTTCTTAAAATACCTGTTAAAGAGATTCTTATTAAAAATGGTAGATTTAAAAAGATGGGAAGATAACGATCACTGGGTCGAAGTGGATTTAGATCTATGTATTGGAGCAGAAGAATGCATAAATGTTTGCCCTGCAGATGTTTATGAACTAGTAGATGGTAAAGTTATAGCAGAAAATATTGGCGAATGTACTGATTGTATGGCATGTCAAGATGTTTGCCCCACCAATGCCATCCGAGATCATTCTGCCTGGTAAGCTTGGTAGTAATGTTAATCACCATTGAATGACTCTATAGCAATGTTGAATCCATTTAAATAGGAACAAAGAAGTTAATTGAGTTTACAATATTATATTTAATAATAATTATATAATTAAATTTCTAAAAACTAAACTCTATTGATCTTATTGAGAATTTT
>JBHLNR010000183.1:0-3286 GCA_048941385.1 Promethearchaeota archaeon | reverse complement strand
AAGAAGATCAGTCTGAGAAGCTGTGGGACTACTATGATAAAGTAAAAGACGCACTTCAAGGATTATTTGAGGTTCTAAATTTAGCATTAGACCCTGACAGTATATATTATCAGGCGGGAGTAGATAATTTGGAAGCGTTAAAAAGTAATTTAATTGAATTACTTATGAAAGATTTTGATTTGTTAGACCTTCAAGATACTTTACGTAGGATTGAATTTAATGTGAAAAAATCTTTGTTTTTTGAAGATCCAAAGACAAAGGATCAAAAAAAAAACCGCAATAAAAGTGAATAGGTCTGTTAAAAGACTCCATGCAAATTTATGAATTAAAAATTAATTCAATAAATATTTGGCAACTAATGCCTAAAAAAGATAAAATTCTGGAAAATTATGTAGAACCTGATATTGTAATCGAATACATTTTTATTGAAAGAGCAGATAAACAAATTAAACCTATTAATGATGATCAAGGCTACCAGATGGGTTTTTTTAATATGTTCATCTCTGGCACCTTTAAGAATGATAATCTCCTTGCTTTTAAGACTCAATTACTAAATGAATTAAATTACTGTGTAAAGACATACGACCACTATAAATCAGAATCAATTGACTTGAATGAATATAAATTCGGGCTTGTTGATAATGATCGAAACGTCATAGAATTTGAATTAATGGATGAGGCTTTTTTTAAGGCTTTAATGGAATCATTGAGGAATTTAATGATTGTGGGCACTAATTTTGATATTGAGAATTTCAAGACGCAAGAAATCTTTGACGAATGGTTTGATAATTATACTAATAAGACTTAGAGCAAAAGAATATAGATTCAAGTTAAATTAAAATCTTGGATTTAACAAGCATGAGTCTCGTTAACGCATCAAAAGTTTCTTCTACATTCTCACCAGTTTTAGGGCTACATTCAATAAAACCATTGACACCTCTTGACTTTGCAATTCTTATTCCTTGTTCTGCAGAAACTTGCCTTTCTTCTTCAAATTCTGGCACAATTCCCACAACCACTATTGGAAATGTATCCTGATCAGATTTAATTTCTTTTCTTACGACCAATAACCAATCATCAATATGTGCTAATGAGTTATAATTAGCAGCATTATAAATGAATAGAGCTCCATTGGCTCCTCGAACATAAGTTGGTAATAAAAACCTAAACCTTTCCTCACCATCAAAATCCCAAATTTGTAATTTAACCTTTTTCTCATTAATCATAAGACTCTTGACTTCAAAATCAACTCCTATTGTCATTCTCGTATCTGATTTAAACACATTGGTTAAAAATGATTGAGTTAATTTTGTTTTTTCCTCGTCACGATCTCCAAATAGCACAACTTTATACGTAGCATCATACCCATAACCATAATGGGATCTATGTATTATAATATTGCTTGCTCGTGATTTCTTTTTAATCACTTCTTCGGCAATAGGTCTTTTTACTGTTTTAGGGGATTCTCTTACAGTAATTACAAACCTACCAAGGATATCCTCTTTGAAAGATTTAAGTGATTGATATAACGGCTCATAAATGACTTTTGATGGAATATATCTTAATTTTCTCTTTTTCTTCCACTTTTTGAATAGTTTCATTTTTGTTTAAAATACTTTTAATTTGAAACTTGACATCCTTTCGTGATGATGAAAACTTCCATATATTGACAAAAAAATCTAAATATATATATCCTACATATACAATTAAAACTAATGATAAACATTAACAATTAAATCTTAAGTTCTTGAATAAATAATTTTACGAGTAAACTCACTAATTGCTTTTTCGAGAACATCAATACTAGCTGTAGATATTTCAATATAGATTCCTCCTTCATTTTCTGCAAATGACTTAGCTTCATCTCTATCTATTACTAAACCAACATCTTCGATTAAATCGGCTTTGTTCCCAATTAATATAAAAGGTATATTTTCTCCAGCAAATTGACGTATTTCCGTTAACCATTCCATAACTTCCTCAAATGATTCTGCCTTCGTTAAGTCGAAAACTAAGATAGCTCCTGTTGCTCCTTTGAAAAAAGTACTACGGGCAAAATCAAATCGTTGTTGCGCTCCAATATCCCAGATACTTAATGTAACAATTTCCTCGGGTCTAAATTCAACATCCTTGGTCAGAATATCGACTCCTGTTGTTAATTTGTAATTTGGTGAAAATCTATTACGTACAACTTTCTCAATGATTTCAAACGCTATATTGTTCCATCTATAAAGAACAATTTTTAATTTTAAAGGTCTTGCTTTTATGAGTTTACCACCAAATTCCTCTTTTGTCCTCATATAGGAGAAATCTTAATAAAACCAATTACTGATAAAACAATCTAAACTTATATATCATATTCATAGCTATACATAGATCAATTCTACTTCCTTCTTCATTTTCTTCAATCTAAGCCAATTAATAATCTTTAAAATTAACTCTACTATTTCATCTTCCGACATTTGATGAAGCTCATCATCACTTTTCTGCTTTAAAAGCACCTCTTATACCTGTTCTTTGAATTTCTCTGTCAGCTTATCAAGTATCATTTCTACTTTCGGATACCTTAAATAACATGGCATTATAAATTTCAATCCCTTTGTTTTTTAAGATTCAAACCTTTAATTGAATAGAATATAAAAGTTGTAAAAAATTGGGAGAATTTTCAAATAAACCTAATTATGCAGTTGAGGATGAAATGAATGAAGCTATAGATCGTGTGCTCTGGGGGCAAAAATGGTAAAAAATTCTCAATGCGTCGCCTTATATTTGCTTTTATGAAAAAAAGATTTAATTCATCTTGATTATTCATTCTTAAGTTGATAAATACCATAAAAGATTAAAGACGCAAGACCTAAAAGATCTATTCCGATGCCCATATCACATGCTAATTTTTTTTGTTCCATTTTAATAGGCTTATTTATATATTTTACAGTATTCGCAATTCCTAATCCTGGATTTAAAGGATCAAATTCAATATATTCCACACCACATAAAAAATCGCCAGGATCAATTCCTTTCTCAACAAAGGGAATTAAGTTATTACTATTATTTTTTCCCATCCAATAGCCAATCTCTTCTCGGACATAGTGTGAATCTTTTCCATGATGTGTATATACTACCAAAAAGTAATCACTTTCACCAATAATTTGCATTGTTTTCTGAGAGAGTAATTTTCCAGGTTGATAATTTCTTTCCGCTAAATAAGTTATTATTTTATAGGCTTTTAGATATCTTAAACACACATTTATCAGTTGAGAATCTTTCATACTATGAGAAATGAATA
>JBHLNR010000023.1:0-30861 GCA_048941385.1 Promethearchaeota archaeon | reverse complement strand
GGTAGATAATCCTACTTTTATCCCTCCTGTTGATCCTTGGTATTCTACAATTGTCGGAGATGCTACAGATGTTGATGTGTCATCAATTCCGAACCAAGCAAACTATATAGTAATTGGTGAAACACATGAGAAGCAAATAATACTAAATTCTGTAACATATTCAGATTGGGTTTCTTTTATTAATCCTGGATATAGTCCTAACCTTGGATTTGGATTCGATAGTGAGGGATTGTATTGTGGCCATGATTGGCAGGAACCAATTTTCCCGTCTAATTATCCAATTGCACATATAAATTGGAGATTAAATGTAAGTATAGATCATGATATGTCAAATTATGAGATTACTTCTGCAACACTAGATACGATTATTAATGGAACAGTAAACCAAGATATTGATACACCTGGAGATGGAACAGCAAGATGGAGCCCAATGGTTTTTATAAATCAAACTGCTTTTTATGATTATGCTCAGTTTTATATTGAAATTAGTGATTTAAACTTAACTGCCATACATACGTATAGAATCGCGTTTAACCAAACTAGTACACTGGGAAGTGAAAGTACCTTAAGTTATAATATGGAAGGTGCGATTACCAAAGAATCAGAACAGAATATCATTAAAGCGATAAATAACATCCTTTCGATAGATCCAGGTCATAATAATTTTACAATCAGCTTAGGCATTTATATATATTGTGAAGATAACACTGTTGGATTTAATAATGATCGTGACCAATGGGAGGATTTACGATTTAAATTCATGAATCTGACATTTGCCTATGAGAAAAAGATTGATCAATTCACGTCAATTTCATGGAATCAGGATTTGGATAAAATTTTAGGGTCGTATATCCAAATTACATATATAAATCTAAGTTTTAAATATAAAGTAGACCAAACATGGACAAGTGCTTCTCAAAATTCTGAGCTAAGGATATATATTAATGACAGAAAACATGATGAAGTGATTAATTTGTCCAACTATGTATACTCCCTAGGTTTTCAAGAAGCGAAATTAGGAGGTTTCAATATTACCTCAGAAATTTTACCATATGAGAACTTTACATTATCAATTCAACTTTATATAGGTGATAGCTTCGGTTTAGATAGTAATATTACTCTATCAGTAACAGATTTATATATGTATATGTCTTATTCTGAATTTATCCCTGATAGTCCGACTACGGATAAAGGGTCAATCCTCCCAGCGCTAATCTTCTTTATCACATCCATAATCCTGGCGATTTTTCTCCCTAGAAAACCTAAGGGAAAAGTTTCAGAAGAGTGGAGGGGATTAGAAGAGTTATCTTTTACTACAGGTTTTCCTGAAACTGTTGTACCAGGCAAATCGTATTCACTATCCGTATACCTACATTTACCTAAAGATATAAGTAAGACTTATAAATTAATAGATGATAAAGCAAAAGAAAATGGTTTTGATTCATATATTCCTACTTTAGAATCATTTCTAGAGTTAGAATGTGCAATCGCTTTAAAAGTTCTTCCTAATGTAGAGGGTATCACTTTTGAACCAAATATACAAGAAATAGCTTGGTACAAAGATGTTAGAGAATTAAATTTCAGTCTTAAAGCAGATTCACAACACGAAGGTAAAGATTTGGAAGGCTTTATTGATATCTTTAAAGATACTCTTTTCATCGGTCAAATACCACTAACTATTAATGTGTCAAGAGAGGAAAAACCCACAAAAGTAGCTAAAGCAGACAGTAGAAAGTTCGAAAGTGTATTTGTATCATATTCTAAAAAAGATAAAGATTTAGTAGATTATTTTATCGTAGCATACGAAGCAATTGGTATAGATGTAAACTTAGCTCCGAAAAAAATACTATCTGGATATTGGGAACCACAAATTAACGATTTAATATCTAAATCTGATGTTTTTCAACTTTATTGGTCCCATAATTCATACAATAATGAGAATGTTACAAATGAGTGGAAAGAAGCATTAAAATATGCTGATGAAAGGGGACAACATTTTATACGTCCGTGTTTTTGGGAGGAAGATTGGCCTAAAGCACCTAAAAAATTAAAAAAATATCACTTTCGAGAGATCGATCTTAAATATGTGGATTTGAAAGAAGAAATTAAAGAAAAGCTCTTGAAGAAAAGTAGGAACAATAAATCTAATAAATAGTACCACAACAATAAAACAAAACCTTTAAGATTGGACAACAATAAAAATTCTAATCTTTTTTAATATGTTAAAAACCTTTTTTATGCAATAATATAAAATTTATTAACTAAAGATGTAAATTATATTTTATGACAAACCAAGAAAAAAGCGATTCGGTATATAGTGAATACTTCAACATCATTCAAAATGTTATAAGTAGAATGGCACAAAATTCCTTTTTAATCAAAGCCTGGTTGGTAACAATTGTAGCGGCTATTATAGTGTTAACTTTCTCAATGACCAGTATTATAGTGTTTGTAGTTCTTATGATCATTACCATAATTTTTTGGACTTTAGATTCATACTACTTAAAAATTGAAAGGCTTTATAGACATCTTTATATTAAGAAGGTAGAAGAATATAATAACGAGGAAGAAAGAAAAAAGATGAAGCTATTTGATTTAGATTTCAGACCTTTCATAGAAAAGGAAAAAAAGGTTCCAAGAATTATGGTTTCTAAATCGGAGATTTTATTTTATTCGCCAATTTTCGCAGCATTAGTAATTTTTCTTATTACAACGATATTAAATAATCTATAAAAAAGATTGAATACACAATTTTTGAGATTTTAGTGAAATCTAGTAATTCAATCCTTTAAAGTAATTAACAGTAGTAAAAGTGTTTTTACCGCCAGTTCTAAGGTAATTCATAGCTGCTTCTATACCCTCAATAGTTAAATCGAACATTGGGATAATGCTTGAGATAATCTTACGTGTCCATGGACTCCATTCAGCCCTTATTAACTCTGGATTAAGCCATACTATCCCGTTCTTGAAATGATTAGCAAGCTCTCGGATATAATAAATACCGGGCATTTCATTCCTATGATAATAATAGATTGAACCATATTTCTCTGTTAATTCCCAACTGGCCATAGCAGCATCTCCTACCACTACTACTTTATATTTATTATCATATTTTCGAATAAAATCGCTGAATTCAATTGCCTCATCAGGATTTCTTTTCGCATTAAAATATAATGACTCATAAATGCAATTGTGAAAGTAATAATGTTTAAAATCTTTCCAATGTGACATATTATTAGCTGCCGAAAAAAGTAGATTGACGAGATGGGCATAAGGCGTCATACTTCCCCCTACATCCATAAGAAGTAAAATTTTTACGTCATTTTTTCTCCGTTTATCGAATACAATTTCAATTTCACCTCCATTTTTGGCAGTCTTATCAATAGTATCGTCGATGTTCAATTCATCCTGCTTCCCAATTTCTTCAAGCTTTTTTAGCCGTTTAAGAGCTATTTTGATTTGTCTGGTGTCTAAAACAATATCCTTTCGATAATCTTTAAATATTCTCTTTTCAGCAATTTGTACAGCAGTTCGCATTCCTGCACCACCTCCAATTCTCATACCCATAGGATTTTGTCCCGAATGTCCGAATGGTGATGTGCCTTGCGTCCCAATCCATCGGTTTCCAAAGTTATGTTCCTCGTCTTGTTCTTGCATTAATTCTTCAAGACGTTTTTGTAGCTCTTCAAGGTTTGTGAATTGACTTGCCATATCTTGAAATGCTACACTATCTGCAAGTGCATTAAGATTATTTTGGAGCCATTTTAAGATTTCATCCTTAATATCATCTGGGGCTTCTGCAAGTAATGAACCTTCAAGTTTATCAGCATATTTCTCAAGTAATTCTTCAAGTAATTTTTTAATATCTACCTCTGTAAGATATTGTTGGTATTCTCGAATAAGAAGCTCTAGTCCCTCGATGAGTTCAGGAAGTGATATAGGTTTTTGAAGCCATTCCCATATTTCTTGTTTGAACTCTTCAGGGAACTGAATCATTGCATTTTTAAAGAAATTTGCAAATGATATATCGAAAATATCAAAATGATGCTCATTTTTACATAGGATTGAACGTGATGTGTAATAGAACTCTACCATATTGTGAATAAGTCCCTTGTTAAGTGCCTCTAGTAAGGTCATATATTCTGTGATGCTTACAGGCAATCGTTCTTTAAGGTAATAAAAAAATTCAACAAACATGGCAAAAAAATTCAAAATAGTATATCTTGGTATGATAAAATGATTGTACTAATATAGGTTTTTGCCATTATTTTGATAAGAGCTTAAAGAGCCAAAATTAGATTTAATTCAAATAAAGGAGGATAAAAGTCTAGAATACTTCCTGCCAAACACCCTAAGATTGTCTTTGTGAAGATTTCGCCCCTATCCTCCCTTAGACATTTCTTGGTTTCAAAATGATAAATAGTTTGCTAAAATAAACTCTAATTAGAGTCTTAGATTAGTCTTAGACTGGAAATGTTTTTTTAGTGTTTTTACTTTAATTGATGTTTAAATCATCTTTTATTGATAAATTAATATGTTTTACACTATTGCTGATGATCTTATTTTTTATCAATTAATTAGATTCATAAGAAAATACTCAAATTCAGAGCTTAAACTATATCAGTATTTCTATTCTAAGACAAATGGAATCTATCCTGAATTTGTTATTATAATTGGTAAATATATCTTTTTCTTTGTGAATAATAAATACTATTTCAATACAAAAAAGTATTTAGATTCTATGAGAAGAGAAGTAAGGAGTAAAAAAATTCTAATTGTGAGAGTTGAAAATATATTTATTAGATTGCTCTTTAGTTTATTTCCAGATTTATATATCCACGATATAGCCTTAGAATTTGATAATTCTTCAGGACAGAGAAAAATAACAATTTTCTTTTTAACCTTTAAAGAGAGAAGAATAGCAATTGGAAGAGGCGCGGAATATATCAGAACTGTTAACAAACTTTTTAACAAATATATTATATTTGAAAATGAGTATACACCAATTGAGATCGAATGTAAAAGCATAATTAACTAGTGATAATAAGGATTGATGTGAATTCTTATAAAGTTGATAATAATATAAAACCCCAATTTATGATCCCTCCAATTAATAATGCGAGTGATATCTCAAGAACCGAAATCTGAAGCGCATATTTCCAATTCGTTTGTTTCGCTATGATAATAATAGTTGCAAAACAAGGAATATATAACATTGTAACTAAGCTGAATGTAATCATTTGAATTGGTGTTAATAATTCTACAAGCGTTAATCCAACATTTTCTGCAAAAAGAGCAAGAAGAACAAGAGTTAACTCTTTTCTTAGAATTCCGTAGATAAGGAATATTCCTGTAGCTGCGGGTAAACCTAACCAAACTACTGAGACGGGTGATAGTAAAAAGTTTACTGGTTCTAAAGCATTAAAAATTAATAGAATCTCCAATGAAATTCCAAGTATTATTATAATTGGTAAAGCTTTGAACACAAATTCTTTTGAGCGAAGCCAGGTTTGCTTAAGAATTACATTATAATTAGGCATTCGATACTCATGCATTTCCATAATTAGTTCAGTACAAGCTCCTGGCATGGTTTTATTTAGAATTCTACCGACAAGTAGGATTACAGCAAAATTTATTGAAAACAGAAAAATAATCCATGAAAAACCAAGATATCTTCCCACTAATCCCATGACAACTGTCATTGTAGCAGCACAGGGAATTATTGAAGTCAGAACAATCGAAATTTTTTTTTCACGTTCAGTTTCCATAATTCTACAACCTGCACAAGCCGGAACATTACATCCGAAACCTAAAATCATTGGGATAATAGTTTTCCCATGAACACCAACAGTATGCATTATTCGATCCATTAGGAATGCCGCTCTTGGGAGATACCCTGAGTCCTGTAAAATTTCAATTATTAAGAAAAATGGAATAACATAAACTAAAACACCACCAATAGCACCAATGATCCCTCCCATTCCTCCATCCCAGAAAATCTTCACCCCAATAGAGCTTTCCCCGAATATTTCGTAGATTTTTTCACTCCAAATCCCATATCCATCATCTAACAAGCCCCCAAAAAAATCTCCAAGTGAAAAAGTAAAACTATAGATTCCGATTATTACAAGAATTAATATAACATAGCCCCAAATTGAATGAGTGGTAATATGATCGATTTTATCAGCAAGAGATATCTTCTTCGATTGTTTTTCTGCTTTCCGAATTGAAACTTTATCAATAATCTTATTAATATTATTGTAGATTTCTGAAGATATAATAGTATTTATGTCTTCACCGTGTAATTCCTCGAGTTCCTTTCGTTCTTCATTTGAAGTCTGAATAATTTTTGAAGAAAACTCATCTTTGGTAAATAATTCCACGATCTCATCATCATTCTCTAATAGTTTAATTGCTAAAAATCTTGCAGGATAGCTCGATTCACATTCAAGTTTTAAATTCACTTCAATTATTTTTGTGAGTTCTTTGATTTTATTCTCAACTTCTTTTCCAAATGAAAGAATATGTGAAAGATCAGGAAATTTAAACTCACTTTTTAATGGTAACTTCGACTTTACTTTTTTATGAATATGTTCTCTTCTGTGATAATGATGTGAATGATGTTTAAACTCTTCATTACCACCTTTATTATAATGAGTGTGAGGATGACGATATACGACCATCTCAATTGCTTTCTCAAGGAGCTGATGAACTCCCGTTCCATGTACGGCAACTAAAGGTAAGACCGGTAATTTAAAAATTTCTTCTAACTTTTTGAAATCAATATCCATGTTTCTCTTGCGTAATACGTCCATTTGATTTATCGCGAGAATCATAGGTACTTTTAACTCAAGGAGCTGAAAAGTAAAGAATAGATTCCTTTCCAAGTTTGTAGCATCAATGACATTGATTATCAAATCGACATTTTCTGATACAATAAATTCTCTGCTAACAATCTCTTCTATTGAGAAGGTAGATAATGAATAGATTCCAGGTAAATCGACTATATTGAAATGATAACCAAGAAATTCAAGATGCCCTTCCATTTTTTCAACTGTTTTTCCAGGCCAATTTCCAATTGTTTGTGATAATCCTGTTAATTGGTTAAATATAACTGATTTTCCTACATTAGGATTACCAGCTAAGGCTATATTTATTGAATCCTTATATTCTTTTTGATTATATTTCTTTTGATTTTTAGGCAAGTGGCAACTCATATTTAGTCAAAAATTTTCTTGATTTTATTCATATGATATTTATATTTCACATTGACCTTGACATCTAACCATGATTTTTGAAGCAAGCCCTCTCCCAATTACTATAGATGATCCTTTTACAATTATTTCTATAGGACCTTTCAATGGAGCTGATTTTTTTTTTAATATTTTTATACCTGGTATAACTCCTAAATTAGCAAGACGCCTTTTTGCTTCCATGCCCGCATTTACACGTATAACAGTAACTACTTCCCCTTTTTCACATTCAGTTAAACACTTATCTAGGGGTGTTTCTCGAATTTCAACCTCGTTTGAATTTTTTGATAGGGAATTAATAATTATTTATCACATCTAATACTCAGTCTTCTTTGTTAAGATAATAAACTTTTAAATATAAATTTAGGCTTAACAAATTATAAATCTATTAAATTTGAAAAGAGTGCCTATTTTAACGGTTACTCTGAGATTTATTAATCTTAGGCATAACATTAATAATAAATTCTCTATTTTTACATATTAAGCGAGTTTCATCATAATTAATCTTCTAATAGTTAATTAGATTAATGATTCGATCAAATCATCAATCTTTTTAGCAGGAATTCCGCATAATATTTCACAATCGCTATAAACTCCATTTTTTCTAGATTCAGTACATAAGAATGAAAAATTAACTTCATTACGTTTTATTACATAAGCAGTTACTTCACTACATACACCACTAATTATACCACAAGTTATTTTTAAAGGTTTCTTATAAAGTCTAACATATGCTTGGATTATATTCATACAATTATGTGGATTTAAAATGAGTATAATACTGTCGTAATCTTCAACCAAGTACTTGTTAATTGGGAATAGAAGAATATATTTAAGCCCCATAATGTCAAGTCTCATATTTAATTCCAGATTATTAAAATTTTGGAATCCCAATGCCATATCAGCTGTATTGCAGGAGAAGTCACCCTTCTGAATTTTCAAGAATTCCCCCTCTGAAGCTTTTTTAACAAAGTCACAATACTTATTTTTCTTATTTGCTTCAGTAAAAATACTATCTACCACTGTATCTTCATGATAATCATAGATAAGTTTAACTCCTATAGGATTTGAGTTTAACTTTAAAACACTTCTCAATGTTTCAAATTTATTCATGTTTCTAATATTTTAAAAAAAAAATTAAATTAGAACCATTGAGTTGCGTCTGCCTCTAAAACTAAATCGTTTAGAGTAGCGGCTCCAACGATCTTTACACCTGGAATTAGATCAACAGTTTCCCACCCTAACATTCTTTTAGAAGCTTCACATACTAAAATTTCAATTCCCATATCTAATGTCTTATCAATCATTTCCTTTACACTTGGAAAGCTCCCTAACTTTATTTTATCTGCTTCACCGGGTTTTAATATTCTTAATCCTGTTCCCAAATAATATACAATTGGTTTTATATCCATTGCTTTAGCAGTCTGAGCTAAAACTAGGGGTGAATATTGGCGTTCAGGATCATGACTGGTTTGGACATATAGAATAGATTTCTCTTTTTCGTTTATTACTAACCACCTCTAAGTTTATTAATATAATATTTCTTAAGATACTCAAATTTTTTAGAAAATTTCTGTTGTTAGTAATTCATAGTATTAACTAATAAATTTCACTTCTATGGTTCAAAAAAAAAGTTAGAGTTTGTTAACAATAATATAAGAAATTTTTAATTAGATTTATAAAATATCAAAATTACACCTATTCTTAACGAAAACAATTGGAATTCTTTTAATTTGTCACAATAATTCTCTCTTTTTATTTCTTTTTACAATTATATTCTAATTCAAATATTCCAATTTTTTTAGGGATTTTTAATTCTCCAAATCCTTTAACTTTCTTTGTAAAATCTTTAATTAACTCTGAAAATTGTTTTCCCTCACTCGCTGAAATTGAGTGTAATTGAAATCGATCTGCTTCTATTCCAATATATTTTATTAAATTCTTTAAATGATGCATTCTTACTTGAGTATATTCGAATCCTTTCATATAATGACAATCACCCATATGACATCCAATTATTATTACTCCATCTATTCCATTATTAAAAGCTCGTAGAACAAATGTTGGATCAACCCTGCTAGAACACATTACCCTAATAATCCTAATATTCGGGGGATATTGGAATCTAGAAACACCTGCTAAGTCTGCACCCGCATAACTACACCAATTACAGCAAAAAACTAAAATATTTGGTTCAAATTCACTTATTATCTTTTTTTTTATTTTTAACAGTATTGCTCCCCCCAAATTAGATAATTTCAGAATTCATTATATTTAGGCTTGGTAATAAATCAATCATTTTGCTAATTTGAAATTTACTAAAATGGTTTTGATCAATAGCCCCAACTGAGCATTCAACAACGCAAGCCCCACAACCTTTACAAAGAGCATTAATTACACGAGCCTTTCTCAAAGATGTATTATATAAACCCATTTTTTTATAAAATTCAATCAATTCAATGGCTTTATAAGGGCAAATCTCAATACATTTACCGCATCCTATACATTTTTCTTCATTTATATAAGAAGTTATACATGCGGTTTCTATTTCCCCTTTAGCCATTATTATTGTCGCTCTTCCAGCAGCACCATAAGCTTGAGTGATACTTTCACCTATCCATTTCGGCCAATGAGCTCCTCCACATAGGAAAATTCCTTCTGTTGCAAAATCTATCGGTCTAAGTTTTGTATCAGCTTCTAAGAAAAAGCCATCTGTATTTGTTGATACTTTTAACAATTTTGCTAATTGCTCGGTATCATCAGTAGGGACTTTAGGAGTAGCTAATATTAATAAATCAGTCTTATATTCTATATTTGTTTGGGCACCAACATTCTTATATACGATATGGAAATTATCATTCTCACCACTGATTTTGATATCATCAATTGAACGGTATCTTTCATAAGTAACTTTTTTTCGAAGTTCTCGCCATAGATTTTCAGCATTTAAATCTGAGAATTGAAACTCTCTATATAAAATATGAATATGTGCATTAGGGTTTATATTTAATAATTTTTCAATATTCTTTAATGCTACACCACAACAGATATTTGAGCAATAAGTTTTTATATTATCTCCCCTATTAAATTCGTTTCTTCTTTGATCTACGCATAGTATTATTGTAGCATCTTTAAATTCAGGAACTTTTGCATCTTTCATCCCAGTTAATTCTGTTTGTGTTAGAATACGTTTAGGATATCTTTCCGATAAATCTACCCACCTGTTTGTTTTTATTTGCTTAGTTCCTGTAGCCACTATTATTGTACCCACATTGAATATTTTATTTTTTGAATTATCATGAATATTCTTAACTTTAATTTGGTAATTTCCAACATAACCCTGAATATCATCTATATATGAATTTAATAAAATATGAACATTGGATTTGTTTTTCAAATCTTTAATTTCCTGTAAAATTTCATTTTTCGTAATGGGTATATAGTATAAATCAATAAATTCGAGTGCGACACCTCCAAGAGAAAATTTCTTATCTACAAGATAAATCTCAAATCCTTGATTTGCTAAATTGTGTGCAGCAGTTATTCCTGCTATTCCACCACCAATTATTAGAGTTGACTTTTCAACTTTTACTTTAATGGTTTCTAATGGTTTTAAATTAATTACCTTTGCTAAATGCATTCTTATTAAATCACATGCTTTTTCAGTAGCCTTTTTAGGTTCATTTTGATGGACCCAAGAATCTTGGTTTCTTATGTTTACTAGTTCAAATAAAAATGGATTTAATCCAACTTCTCTTAGAGTATTTTTAAAAAGCTGTTCATGAGTTCGTGGGGTACAAGAAGCAACTATAAATCTGTTAAGATTATATTTTATGATTAGTTCTTTAATCCGTTCTTGGGAATCAGAACTACAAGAATACATGTTTTCTTCAACATGGGCAACATATGGCAATTTAGAAACATAATCTACAACCTCGGAAACATTAACAATACCTCCGATATTAATACCACACTGACAAACTAAAATACCTACACGAGGTTCATCCTCTGGTTTTACTGGTATTTCTGGAGGATATTTCAATTTTTTTATATTTTGAAATCTAACAGGATATAATTTTTCACTAATTTTAGCAGCACATGCAGAACCTTCAGTAACTGCCATTTGAATATCATTGGGTTTTCTAGAATAACCAGTTACGAATATATTCTTTTTTTCAAGTAAGATTATATCTGTTTCACGAATATAACCTAAATTATTCCAACCAACATTAAGTTGTTTTAAAAGTTCATAATAAGAGGGAGTTGGAGATAATGCACTAGCTAGTATGGCCATATCCACTTCAAGAATTCCAACTTTTCCTTTATCAATATCTTCGTAAAATAATTTTAATTTTCCATTACCTAAATTTTCTTTGATAAATGAAACATGACCATTTACATATTTAACATTATATTCATTCTTACTTTTTTCAATAAATTCATAAAAGTTTTTACCTTTAGCTCTGATTTCAGTATTAAAAATATAACAGTCAATACTAGGATCATGTTCTTTAACAACAATTGCTTCTTTAGCTGAATTCATACAACATATAGCAGAACAATATTTTTTGCATTCTGTATGATGAACGTCTCGAGACCCAACACATTGTATAAAAGCAATTGAATGAGGATGTTTTTTATCCTCTAATCTTATGATTTGACCACTAGTAGGTCCATTTGCAGATAAAAGACGTTCAAATTGCATACTAGACAAAACATTAGGGGAAGAACCAGCAAAAGAATCATATACATCTGGCATTTCTTGGTTATGTCCTGTAGCAATAACAATTGCCCCTACTTTTAAATTTATTTCTTCTGGTTTTTGTAAAAAATCTATTGCTTCTGCATTACAAGCTTTAACACAAAGTCCACATATTCTATAATTAAAATATAAACATTTTGATTCATCAATGAGATATATAGGGGGTACTGATGATGGAAAAGGAATATATATAGCTCCTCGAGTTTTTAAATAAGTATCAAATTCGCTAGGAATTCCTCTAACTGGACAGATCTCGCCACAATCTCCACATCCTTTACACAGGTCTTCTTTTATATATCTTGATTTTCTTATAATTGTTATTGTGTAATCACCAGCAGATCCTCTAATATTTTTAACATAAGAATAAGTAAATAACTCAATATTTGGATCTCTATATACATCAACCATTTTTGGAGCTAAGACACATAAGCTACAATCAAGGGTGGGATATATTTTGTCTAATAGAGCCATAGTACCCCCAATAGTTGGCTTAATTTCGACTAAATATACCTTAAAACCTAATTTAGTTAGATCTAAGGATGCCTGTATCCCTGAGATTCCTCCTCCAATAACCAAAACACTACTCTGCAAATTTGACATTTATCACTGCTATTGAAAAAATTTATTAACTTTATATCTCAATTTTGTAAGATTAATTTAAAAAAGCATTAGCAATTTTCCAATAAAACTTGCTAAATCTACCACCTTTATTTTATTTCTCAATTCATTATTCTCTTTATTTAAAGAAGGCTCATTTATATAACAATTGAAGTGTGTTAGACATTTAGGGCAAGTAACAATTAAATAATCGGCTCCAGTATTAGCTGCTTCATTAATACGATTTTGTGTTAAAAAATGTGTGAATTCATTACAATTTGTAAATGTCGAAACACCACAACAATTAGCGTCATCTTTTATGTTTTCCATTTCAATCAATTCTACTCCTGGAATTTGTTTAATTAATTCTCTTGGAGGATTATATAGTTTTCCCCCTAAACGCCCTATTCGACAAGAATCGTGATATGTTACCTTAATTTTAGAAGAGTAAGGAAATTTAACATGTTCAAGTATTTTTTCCTTTAGAAAAAATTCAGTAAAATGAAAAACTTTAAAATCGAAACCATCCACTATTTTTGGATAATCATATTTCCATGTTCGGTATCCTTCAGCACATCCAACTATAACAGTTTTTACCCCTGCATCTTTGTAAAGCTGAGTATTATATTCAGCAAATTTTTTAAAAGTTTCAATATTGCCTTCACTCCATAAAATATCGTGTCCACAGCATTTTTCATTTAAAACTACGGGTACTATATTGGCTTCATTAAGTAAATCTATTATTGTTATAGGTATATTGTTATAATTAAAACCTAAAGTATAAAAAATTTCTTCCATTAAAGGTAAACATCCAATAAAGTAAGCAATTTCACCCGATTCTGCTATTTTTAATGCTTTTTCCTCTAAAAATTCTAATTTATTTGGATTTATAGCGTCATTTGCCATTATTTTTGAAAGTAGTGGGAAGATTTCATTATGAGTTTCACATCTTGCAATCTTATCTAATTCTGAATTATTCTTACTTGAAATTTTTCTTAATTCTAAAATTAATTCAGGTATTCTTACACCCGTATTGTCTTGAGTCATTGGACAATAAATTGTACATTGACCACATGTCAGGCAATTCCATATATTATGATTTTTTAGAACCTCTTCTATTGATGAAAAAATTAAATCTGATATTAAATTTCGGGGGTAAAAGAGGTCTATAAGAGATAATGGACACACAGTGACACAGCGATTGCAGTTATAACAATAATTTGCCATGCTGAATACATTTTCAATTATGTCTCCTGAAATAGACTTATTCGAAAAAATCATAGATCTTATGTTCGGAATTGAAACTTCAGTTATTTATTATCATAAAATTCAACGAATCCACAATGGGCGCATAGATAACCACTAAATGTGGATCTACGCCTATATATATAATCACCGCATTCCAAAGTTGAACCGCAGTTAGAACAACACTCCCTATTATTAGGATCCTTAATTTTTTTTTCTTCTACAAACATGAGCTCTTTTCTAACCTTTTCAACAATTAGATTTTTCATATATTATGATTTATAATATTAGTGATACATTCGTGAATTAATTTTTAGAATCATTAATTGCTATGACAAGAATAGTAATCATAGTATAAAAATCTTCAGTCCTTGTTTAAGAGATCGGATATATGATTTAGAGATTAGTAATATAATATTACCAATATCAGAAGTTTTTGGCTAATATATCAATTCTATCTTCTACAATGATAAAATATATGATCAATAAGTGAAATGTTTTTCCTTTTTTGCAACCCTATTTGGTATTTCACTTTAATAATAAGTGAATAATAAGTAAAAGAAGGGGATTAATAAATTTATAGATATATTTTAAGAGGTTCAGAAATTTAGTAGAATTAATGAGCAACACAGGATATGCAAGGATCAAATGCTCTAATTATAATCTGAATTTTTTTTTTTACCAAATTTATATCACCAGTTCTGTTATACAGATCTTGGGCATATTTTGTTATCATATCATTAATGAGGGGAATGTTAATTTCTGTAGGGATGAAAATTTTTGCTTTTTTAATCAAATTATTATCATCTACAAGATAATGATGTAGCAACATACCTCTTGGTGCTTCAATAGCTCCAATACCCTCCAAATTTTTCAGGGAGGTAAGAGATGGAAGTAATGTTCTCCTGTTTAACACAGGATCTTCTAAAATTTTCAATCCTTCTTGAGATTCAAAGTACATTTCTAACAATCTAAGAAAGTTAGCGAATAAAACCCCATTTTGCCAAGATTTATCAAAATATTCAAGATACGTATTGATACTATCAATTTCATAATTTTCAGTAATTTTATATCGAGAAATAGGTCCAACTAAAAATTTTTTATGTTTATCAAAATGGAAATCTATTCCTTTTAAATTGGTATCCTTTTCGAAATAGGAAGAATAGTTTCTTTCTTCGAATTCTATTGAATTTCTTTCATTTTCTTTAATATTCAAGGTCCCCTTGTACCTATCAAAATTCCCGAAGTTATTTAAACCTACATACATTAAATTTGGGAGGTTATATTCTTTGGGAGGAGAAAGATTGGAAAATAAGTCAATAAATTTCTCAATTATCCATTCCAAATTGATTATCGCCTTTTGAAAATATTTTTGCGCTATAGAAATGTCTTTTCGAGAAGGTAAATAAATAAGTCCTCCTGGAATTGGAGTAATTAAATGAACAGATCTTCCTCCAAAAATTTTTACAATTTCGTTGCCTATTTTAATTAATTCATATATGTATGTCGTCAATTGAGAGTCATATCTGACCAATTCGTATGGAGAGAATGGTTTTTGACTAAACTCAAAAATATGAAAAAGATCTGGCAGGGATTGGAAGAAAAAATTCATACAATGTGATTTAATTAATTCTCCAAAAAGTAACAGGTATCTTAAAAGAATAGATTGTTCTGGTATTGATATTTCAAACATATTTTCTATTGCTTTACAGCTAGCAATTGTCTGAGATGCATAACATAAACCACATATCCGAGATATAATTTTAGGAATATCATTTAGTTTTTTTCCAATTAAAAAGCTTTCAAATCCTCGATTTGATCCAATTTCGAAATCGACATTTGATACTTCATCGTTCTGAACTAGAATCTTTACAGTTCCGTGGCCTTCAACACGAGTACATACATCTATGACTTTTAACACTACTCTCACCTTCTAAATTTTGGTTTTGAAAAACGATAAAAGATTCCTTCATAATTTTTTAAATCCTTAGAAAGATTAAGCAAACTTAAAAAATTGATAGTATTTGATGTAAAATCTTTTGAAACAGGACCCATACACCCTTCACAGGGAAGACCTAGTTTTATACATTTACTTTCGCATCCTTCTCGAGTTATAGGTCCCAAACATAGAATACCTTTTTTTAAAAAGCAATCTAAGCTTTCTTCACCTAAAACTATTTCATCAGGATTAGGATTTATTTTTATTATGTCTACATCTAAATTTTCGACAATATTTTCTCTTAAAGGGCAACTAGAGCATAAAACTTTTTCAGATAAGCTTGTATCTTTATTTTCTATTAATCTCATTAAAATATTTCCAAATAGTTTAGAGGGAGGAGGACATCCGGGGATGATACCATCAATTTCAATATAAGTTGAGATTGGTATAACATTTTTTGAATTTGAGAGGCTTAAAATCCCTCCAAAAGCTGCACAAGTTCCAAGGGCATACACCTTTTTAGCATGTTTTCTAATTTCTTTGAGGACACCAACTTCCGATTCTTCAGAAATGCAACCTTCTACTAAAGCAATATCACAATCTTCAATTTTTTCTTTATCTAAGATAAAGGGAAAATGAATTAATTTAGTTCTTTCAAGAAATTGAGGAAAAATATCTAAGGAAATTAATGTTGAAATACAACCGCTACACGATGTCAGAGATGTTATTATAAATCTAGGCTTCAAATTTGATCTCCTCCTTCAAACTATTATAAAATTTATTAACAATTTCAGCAAATTTATTACCCTCAACAGCATTCATATGCTCAAGAATAACACGATTTTGATATTTTGGACCTAAATTGTTTATTAATAATTTGATTTTATTATTGATTCTTTCAACTCCATCAATGTATCGACAAGCGTTTTTATTGCATCCAATAACCATAACTCCATCAAACCCTCTCTCAAATGATTTAATAACAAAATTTATATCAACACGACCGGTACATGGAACTCGTACGATGAAAATATTTGAATTATAAGAAATCTTTTTAAGACCAGCATCATCTGCTGCTGCATATCCACAAGAACTACAACAAAACGCAATGATTTTGGGACTTTGCTTATATTTTGAAAGTACTTCAATTGTTTTAAGAAACTTTTCAGAAGTATCAATATTTAAATCTATTGCATTTGTAGGGCAAACGCTTACACATGTTCCACATCCTTTACATTTAAATTTATCAATGCTAATTTTATCAGATTCGATTGTTATTGCGTTATATGGACAAGTTTTAGAACATAAACCACATAAACCACATTTTTCCTCATTTATTTCTATTCCACTAAATTCTGCTATTAAGTAATCCTGTGAAAGTAATGAGATCACTTTTAAAGCGACATTATTAGCTGTAGAAATTGTAGAATTATAATCTAAAGGACCAAAAATAGTTCCAATCCCATATATTCCTGAAGCTAACGTTTCTTCGCTCATAAAACCACTGTCATCCAAGGTAAAATCCATTGTCTTTCTAAATGCTTTTAGATCTTTATTTGGAACAAATGCTAGATTTAATACAATCAAATCACTTGGATATTCTATTGAATCTGCAACTATAAGTTTTTCATTATTGATGTGAACAATTTTTATCTTATTAACATAATGGAATCTGGAATCTTTTGAATTAAGTAGAAAGTCATTTTTATTATTAATTTTGTTTAAATCATAAAAAACATTTACAGTACATTCAGGATTTTTCACATTTATGCAATGTATATATTTTAAAGCAAGAATATCCTGAAGTTTATGTTGATGATCAGGAGAGCATGTACATTGAATAATTGAAATACTCTTGACAGGTTTTTTATTCGAAATTTTTATTATTTCGCCTCCTGAGAAACCATCTGAAGAAAGCATTCTTTCAAATTCAGGAGATGTGATTATGTCATTTTGTGGTTCATAATGGTATTGTTCCAAATCGGAGTATAAATCAGCTCCAATCGCAATGACTTTTACACCAACTTTGATCCTAATTTTCTCTTGTTTTTGATCGAGAGAAATTGCTTTATTTATACAAGCACGTTCGCAAATTCTACAATTAAGACAATTGTTTATGTCTTCCATATCGATTAAAGGAACGTAAGGGTATGAATGAATAAATGGGATGTATATTATTTTTCTATTAACTAAATCAAATTCATACTGATTAGATTTTTCTATACTACATACATCTATACACTGTTTACACCCTGTGCATTTTTTCTCATCAACATAACGGGGTTTTTTAATTAAGTCAATTGTAAAATCGCCAACTTCCCCTGAGACATTCTCAATTTCAGTATTAGTAAAAATTTGTATATTTTTCTCTTTCACTAATTCAGCTATTAATTCAGAAATGAAACAAATAGAACAATCACCTATTTTATAAATTCGATCCCATCTAGCTACTTTTCCTCCTAGTGTTGGTGATTTTTCAATAAGATATACCTTAATTCCTGCACGAGCTAGATTTAGTGCAAGTGTCATACCTGCAATTCCCCCGCCTATAATTGCACAACTCTTTTGTATTTCAACCCTCTTAATTTTTACGTTCTTCTGAAGAATTACGCGCTCAACAGCGGCTTCAACTAATAATTTTGCTTTTTCTAGAATTGATATGCGGTCTATTTTATCTACTTTAAATTGATGTACCCAACAGCATTGCTCTCTAATATTTGCTATTTCTATATTTACTCGTTCAATAACTCCCTCAAAAATGCGTTCAAAGATATATTGATGTGTTTTTGGAGAGCATGCGGCGATAACAACTTTGTTTAAGAAATTATCTTTAACCCATTTAGCAATCTTAATAAAATTTTTTTGCTGACATAGATTTTCAAAAACTTTAACAGAAACAACAAATTTTAACTTATTTATATAGTTTTCAAGAGCATTTACATTTATAATATTTGAAATTTCAGTATTACAATTACAAATAATAACCCCTACTCGACTTATTTCGCTTCCTTTTAAATCTAAATACTCATCTATATCCTCTCCTGATAAAATCCTTTTATTAATATTTAATATTTTTAAAACTCGTTTTCCTTCCTCTGTTAGAAAATAAGATTTCTTATCTTTATCTATTAAAGTTCCAATTTTTTTGAGATGGAAATTTAACTGCCCCGTGGTTTCTAAACCAAGCCTATCCATTAAATCTGTATAGGGGATATAACCCTCATTTTCTAAAAGAAGCAATATCTTTCTTCTGAATGGATGAGATAAAATTGAATAGATATCCAAGTTCTAAATCCCTCCCTTTTTCCCCATTATTAAACAGGGTATTTAATTCTACTCAAATTGAAAAAAAATTAAATAAAACTTTTGAAAATTGATTATAGTACATATTAGTTATCGTTTTCCAAAGCTAAAGGTGCAGAGCTCCAAGTTGTTAATTTATTCTTCATATAATTTTCAAATCGTTCAATCTTAAATTGACAAAATTGAGAAATTTTCTCTTTCATTTTATCTTTGCTTGTCTTATCCAATTTAGATGATTTAATTACTCCTGTACCAATAACTTTCCTAATTATATCTATTCCCTTTTTAGTACGAGTGATTACTGTAGTATATTTATCCATTGATCCTAATCCCCCGAATGAAATATCTGCATAAATATTAGTAAAATCAGTACAAGCAAGACAAGGTTGACGCACATAATCTTTTAGACTTTCAAAAGGAATATGGATTATTTTTTTTGTGTCTCCTCTACTTTTCAGATTAATAATTAAGTCTTCTTTAATGTTTATCTTTTCAATATCTTCGAATTTCAGGTGGAAATCTTTTTCAAATTTACTAATTCTGAGCTTATCAAAAAAGAAGTTCTCGTAACAAAATAATCCTAAACAGAGTTCAATATTCTCCGAGGGAATAATACCTAAACTTTGCATACATCTAATTGTATATATTTGGCACGGTGTTCCTACTACAGCTAATTTTTCAAATTTGTAATTTTTTATTTGTGGAAATGAACTTGTATATGTATGAAACTTCTGTAATTCATTTAGTTGTGGAATTAAATCTAATTTAGCTCCTGATGACTTTATTAAATCTTTTTTATTTCTGGCAATAGTAGATTCTCTAGAAAAAGCAGATATAGTTTTTGCAACAATCGCACCATCAATTAATTTCTTTTCTAATAAATAATTTATTACTGAGTTTACTACACCTCCATCTGTGCCAAATTTTAAAAAATCTTTATCTGTGGCTTGACAAGAGTAAATATTATCTATAAATCCAAATGGCATGGATGAGTAGCTTGTGAAATTATAAGTTTTATTGAGATCAATGTCTAAGATATGAGTCTGTGGACATATTATATAACAAATTCCACATTCAAGACATTTCTCCTCATTTAAATATTTCGGAGGTGAATTAGGATCCATCATACCAATTACATCATTTTCAAGGGAATTACAAAAACTTACACACCCTCCACATTGTTGACATATACCAGGTTCATGAACTTCTTTAATTAAATCCTTAAAATTTTTTATTCTCATTATTAAGATTCACCAATTTAATTTATAGTTTCGGATATTGGAATGACTATTTTAGTAAATTTCTTGATCGCTATGACAAATATAGTTGTCATGATATATAAATGTATCCTTTTTTATATATTTATTATGCAGTAAATACTCATAAATATTTAGGATAATGATAATTATAATATTGGTTTTGAATCAGATTTTGATTTGATTCGTTCATAGAATAAATAATTGATAACAAGATTAGTCAAAATAATAATTATTTTTCTTATCAGATTTTTTAAATTTCTCTCAGCTCATTATTTAATCGGAATATTGTATTTAAAAAGGATCTTTATACAATTTTTGTTTTTTTTAGGATTGAAAATTAAAAATTTAATAGAAAATTTATAGGTGATATTTTAAAACGGTGGATTAGATGTCTGAAGTGCAGACCAATGTTAGAATAGGAGTATATATTTGTAGATGAGGAGTAAATATTGGTGCTAGCATTGACTGTGATATAGTTAAAAATTATATTGAATTACTTGCAGACGTCACGATTGCTAGAGTAAATGATTTTATGTGCAGTTCCCCTGGCCAAGCATTAATCAGGAATGATATACTTGATTTAGATTTAAATCGGATTGTGGTTGCCGCTTGTACACCAAAAATTCATGAATCAACCTATCGAGCAGTATTAATTGAAGTCGGATTGAGTCCATATTATTTTCAAATGGTTAATCTACGTGAACAGTGTTCTTTTATTCACTCAGATGATAAAAAGAATGCTACTAAAAAAGCTATAAGATTAATACAAGGAGGAATTAGTCGTGCTCGGGAATTAGAAATTGTCCCTCATAAAAAGATTTCAGTGGAAAAAGCTGCTTTAATTATTGGTGCTGGAATTGCTGGTATGAATGCTGCCTTAGATTTAGCAAATCAAGGAATTCCTGTCTATTTAGTAGAAAAGGAAGCGACAATTGGCGGGAAAATGGCACAATTAGACAGAATTTACCCCACTGATGATTGTGGAATATGAGTACTTGCTCCAATTATGGTAAGTGTATCAAAGCACCCAAACATAGAATTATATACATATAGTGAAATTATTGAATTTAATGGCATTCCAGGTAATTATAACGTTAAAATACAAAAAAATCCCCGTTATGTTGATGAAAAAAAATGTACAGGTTGCGGATTATGCACGTTAAAATGCCCTATTAAAGTTCCGAGTGAATTCAATAGAGGAATTGGTGAAAGAAGTGCAATTTATATACCTTTTCCGCAAGCAGTTCCTAAGTTAGCTTTGATTGATACTAATGCTTGTATAGAATGTAAAAACTGTCAGAAGAACTGTCCAGCAGAAGCTATTGACTTTGAACAAGAGCCTGAATTTATTAATTTAAGAATTGGTGCAGTTATTGTTGCTACTGGATGGGATGAATATCCAATTATGGAATATAATGATTATAACTATGGAATATACCCTAATGTTATAACACAAATAGAGTTAGAAAGAATGTTAAGTCCAATTGGACCAACAGGAGGTCATCTTTTTAGGATTTCGGATGGAAAAACTCCAAATACGGTAGCAATGATTCAATGTGTTGGCTCGAGAAGCTTAAAAGGGAACCCATATTGTTCTGTAGTTTGTTGTAGTGTTGCCCTTAAAAACGCTCAACTTCTAAAACAAGAATATCCAGATATGGATATTGTTATTTTTTATATAGATATTAGAGCATGGGATAAAAGAAACGAAGAATATTATAGAAAAGCAAGAGAAGCTGGTATAATGATGGTTCGAGGAAAAGTAGGAGATATACGAGAGGATCCAGAAACAAAAAAGTTAAAAATTCGAGCATCTTCAACTTTAATTAATGAAATAATTACCATGAACGCGGATTTAGTTGTATTATCAACAGGTATGATCCCTTCTAAAAATACGGCAAAAATTATTGATCTCTTAGGATTAAGTAAAGATCCTAGTGGTTTTTTGAGTGAAATTCATGGATGCTTAAAACCTCAAGAAACAAATAATATGGGTATTTATATTTGTGGATGTGCTGCAGGACCTAAAAATATCCCTTATTCCGTATCAACAGCTTTAGCTGCGGCAAGTAAGGCATCAACATTACTTTCTAACCACACAATAATTCAAGAATTAATTATTGCGGAAATAGATGAAAAATTATGTATGGGGTGTCATAGATGTGAAAAACTCTGTGTTAATAAAGCAATTACAGTTAATAGAGAATGTATCGCGGAAGTAGATGATTTAAAATGTAAAGGGTGTGGTGTTTGTGTTTCCTCTTGTCCCTCTCGAGCGATTGATCTTAAATATTATAGAGATAAACAACTTATTGAAGAAATAAAAGGGATTTCTCATACTGAAATTGAATATAAAGAGGAATCTATCGAATCAATTGAATTTATAATGAAGAAGATTGAAGCATTAGCCCCTCATAAAATTTAAACCGAAAAAGAATGATCCCTTCAAAAAATTTTAGTTGAAAGGTAACTAACTCATAGCCTGAGTTTTCGGTATAAGAATTTAACATATATTTTTGATTTTGGAAAATTTTATTTTTTTTAATGTTTTGTTAATACGTCTAATTCTTACACAACTAGACCTATTTGAGATTTCTAATCTCCTGTTATCCAAGAGATTTAATTATTATTATTTTTTTAGTTAAAAAAAATTGACAATTTCTTTTTTCATATCAAATCTATTCACATCATAAAGATGTGATAATAGCCTTAATATTGCCAATAAAAAAAGTTCACTAAAGTCTAAGCTTGACAATTAGAATTGTCAAATCTAATATTATTTTTGTTATCAGATTCTTTAAATTCTGAGCTTTTAATTATTTATTTGGAATAGATAGATTTATATTTTATGAGGTGAGAATTAAGATGGAAGTTTTAGAAATTAAGCCTGTTAGGTATAAAGAAATTAAAGCATATGTGGTAAATTTATCTAATGTAAAACCAAATCTCAATAGAGAATTGAATTTCATTGAGATTTTAAGTCATAAAAACCTTAATTTTGTCACAATTGATTTAGAAAACGAGAATCTAAGAAGTTTTGCCAAATCACCCTTAGCGAAAATATTGGAAAAGAATAAGATTCCTTATTACACTGTAGATATTCCTGAATATGTAATGGGTTATCTTATGACGGAAATATTGGAAAAAGAAGATCAAGTTAATGAACTCATTAAGGAATTTCTTATTATGAAAAATAAAAGCTCAATAAAAGCTCTGAATTTAAAATCGTGGATTGATTTTCTCAAGGAAGAGATCGAAGAAAAGAAATTGCTTATACAATTAAAGCTAAGACCAGAATGGATTGTTAAAAAAATTCTAGATATAATAAGACTTAGAAATGATAATGAAATTAAATTTGTGCATTTTGCTCAGGATAAAGTGATTAATGAAACTATAAACCTCTTAAAAGATTTAAACATAAAAATTAAACTTTATGAAAAAAAAGAAGAAAATTTTTCTTTAAATTTAATTATAAGTGAGGAGGAAATAAAACAATGGAAGTATTAGAATTAAAGCCATTAAAGAAAAAAAGTTTGAAATTGGTATTGATAGAAAGTGAATTTCCAATAGATTGGTGGTTTGAACCTTCTGCACAGAAAAAACATGATTTAGTTTGGAATTTAAATCTAATTTCAAGGGAATATCTTAATCTAATTGAAGGGCTTATAGAAAAATATAAGCCAAATTTCGCTGTCGAAGAAAAAGGGAGCCGTTGGGAGGATACAATATCTCATGAAGATCCGATTGAAATCTTATTTCGAAAACATGGGATTCCTTATAAAATGGTTGATATATCAGAAAACGCAGAATATTATCTTTCTTCAAATTTGGAAGGCTTAAGGGATTCTATAAAACAATTAACAATATCAATTAAACACACACAAAAGACTGAAGTTAATTATGATGATTATGCATTTCTAAGAAAATTATTATGGAAGGAATATCTGGAGCAAGAATATGATTCTCAAGAAAATGAAATAAGGTATAAAGTTCGAGAAGCTTGGATGATGATGGGAATTCTTAAAATGGCGAAAAAATTGGAAGATAAAAAGCTGAACGGATTCTTTATCTGTGACACTAAACACTTCAAGGGAATTTCTCAACTAGCAGAAGAATTGGCTATTGAAATAGAAGAAATTAAAGTAAAAAGATTTGTTAATTTAATAAATAATCCTAGTTCTGAATCAATTAATAATATAGTTAAAAAATCTATACTTGAATTGACTCCAATTAGAGTGAAAAAGAAGGAGTCATTAGAAAAAATATGTTATTTTTTTGATACAGATGATAATGCTTCTCCTTTCGATATTAATATGGCTTATGACGCTGGATTTGACGTAGTCATACCCATTAGTAAGATGACTGCTGATCAAGTGCCAAAACTCGTTCAAGATGCAATTTTTTCCCGTAAACCGAAAGCTCCTACAACCTTCTTCATCGGTGGATCTAATGTTAAGGAAGGAGAAAAAATTGCCAAAACAGTTCTGGAGTCGTTGGTGCCTCCATTTGAATGTCCTGTGATAATAGATCCACGAGGATCTCACACAACAGCATCATCTGTTGTTGCTAAAACTATTGAAGTTGCTGAAGACCATAATTTACATGATTTAAAAGGCAAAAAAGTAGTTATTTTAGGATCAGGTCCAGTTGGGAGAATAGCAGCTTTAATCGCAGCAAAATTAAATTGTAAAACGTATCTAGTAGAAACCTGGGATAAGTCAAGTGAAATGTTTATAAGAAATTTAGCAAAGGAATTAACGAAGGAAGCTGGAGAAAATGCAACTGAAATTGTTGGAGTTTTTGCACCTTATGATAAGCAAAAATTGGAAATCATTAAGGATGCTGATATTATTTGGAGTTTAGCTGCCGCTGGTGTACAAATTCTATCAAAAGATTTATTGAGTAAATTAAAAGATAAAATCGTTATTGATATAAATTTAGTTCCTCCATATGGGATTGAGGGCCTGAAACCAAAAGATAATAATAGAGAAATCTATCCAACTATTTTTGGAATAGGGGCATTAGCTTTAGGACGTTTAAAATCTAATATTGAAGCAAATATACTTAAAGAAGCATCAATCACTAAAGGAAAAAAAATTTTTGATTATAATTATGCATTTGAAGAAGCAAATAAGATTCTATTTGGAAGTGAAATAAAAATTTTTACCTAATTTTTTTTTATTTTTATTATCAAATCTGATAAATTGATTATTATTTTTGTGAATGAGTATTTGCAAATAGAAACATATATATGATCTATTCCCATAATAAGTATTGGGGAAATAGTATATATAAAATACTTGATATAAATCAATGATAAAATAGGTGAGTCAAATAGAATACAAAATTATGATCTTATCAAGTCTAGGATATAAATTAAAAAAATCTAATTTTGTTGAAATAAGGAAATTTAAAGGTGTAAATTCGGTTAAAATTGCTAATAGGGGAAATTTAGCTTCTCTTGATATAACAGAATTATTAAAAACGATTTATGATGGGTTTGATGGAATATTTGTAATAATTAGCGGAACGATGGAAAGAAATAAAGCCATTTCAAAATTCGATTCCTTTTTTAATTCAATAAAAGAAGTTAATCTTATCTTAGAACGAAGAGGTTTAAGTACTCATAGAATAAAAAAATTTGTATATAATGGAACAAATGAAAAAAGACTGAGTGATGCTTTTGAAAAGTTTTTGAGAAGATTAATACATATTGGACCAAATCCACTCAATAATGGAAATCGAAGTAAGTATGCATATGCAAATAAAATTTATAATTTCAATTCAATTTCAATGAAAAAATTATTATATGCAACTTATAGAGCCTCATTTAGCTATCATTATAGATCTATTTATAAGGCAAAAGATAAAATTTTAAATTCAAAACGATACAACCAAGAACAACTTGATTATTTATTATATTCGATCTTTGAAGCTGAAACTGCAAGAAAGTATATTCTTGAGGAATTAATAAAATATAATCCCCTAACTATAGATGAAATAAAAAAAATATTTGATTTTTCAGAAGAAACTCTCCTTCGAGACATTTTTTGTTTAAAGGAACAGGGTTATCTTGAAGAATGTATTAAAAAAATATCAGAAAAAGCAACAACTAATCAAGTTAACTTATTAAAACCAAAAGAGACACTTTATACATACAAAGTTAAACAAATTTTAGAAAGTAATGAAGGTAATTATTTCAAATCAGTTTATGACATCCCAGAAAACAATCTTTGTTGCCATTGTGGTCTATGTACAGCTATTTGTCCAGTTAAATGTAATGAGATTATACAGAATGATTTATACATCAATGAAACAGAATGCATAAATTGTGGTCTGTGTTATAATGTATGTCCTCAAACTTTTTCTATCGATAATCTAAAAAAGATAATCAGAAAATCTGATTCTTCATTAAAATATTCTAGTTTTTTAGGTTATTATAAAAATATTTATTCTGCAAAATCTTTAAAATACACCATAAAGAAGATAGGGCAGGATGGCGGTGTTGTAACTTCATTACTCTATTATTTATTTTCTAGTAATTTAATTGATGCTGCAGTTACAATCAAGCACCACAAAAAAAATTGGAAACCTGAAGTTAGTATTATAGAAAATACAGAGGATTTATATGAAACGGCAGGTAGTACCTATGTACATGCTCCAATTTTATCCGTTTTAGATAAATTAAATAAATATAAAAAAGTAGCAATAGTCGCCCTCCCATGTAAAATTAAAGCTCTTTTTAAAGGAGAATTATTTCCTGCAAAATTACCTTTTCTGCTTAATATAAAGTATAAAATTGGCCTTTTCTGTAAAGAATCCTTTCCTTATGAAAAAATAATCAAACTCCTCAGAGATAAGTTTGGTGCTAATATTAATGAAATTACTAAGATGAATATATCAAGTGGAAAATTTATTATAACTCTTGAATCTGGCGAGATATTTTCATATCCTTTAGAGGAATGCAATTTATATTGTTCTGATTTCTGTAATTATTGTGATGATTTTACAGCAGAATTAGCAGATATTTCAGTAGGAGCAATTGGTTCTAGAATTGGATGGTCTTCTGTAATTCTTAGAACAAAAAAAGGAGAAAATGTATTTAATGGTGCAGTTAGAAACAATTTAATTGAAGTTGAAAAATTAAAAGATAAAAAACATATTCAGAAAAAGATAGAAAGATTAGCAGAAATAAAGAGGAATAATTCTATGCAATTTGAATTTAACGCTATAGAAATCTGAAGAGTTGGTTAAAAATAAAAAAAGAAAATTTAGATTATGATAAAATCTCTAATCAATTTAATAGCGATTTAGATGAAGATAATGTTGAAAATCCAGAATTATTAAGATTCATATTTACTACTAAAAATTTTGTTGATTACAGGCAAAATAACCAAAGCTTTACACCGGAAAAGAATGTTATTAATAATAATAGTTTAGATGCAAAAATAAAACATAGGAAGAAAAGAGAAGGAGACTAATGATATTTATCTGAAAAATTTGGAAAAATATAAGATTGTGATTTCAACTTAATGAAAACTTCAATTTATTTTTCTTATTATCATATTTTTATAAGATGACATTTACGAATTCAATATCATCTAATGTCATTAAATTGTTTTTTATGAATAATATATTTAAATCTTCCAAAAATTTCATTTTAATTATGTTAATTTGATTATTAAAACTTCTCATAAATTCTTGTATTTCGTTTTTAATTACATAAGAAGGATTAAGTGGTCGATAAAAATTATTATCTTTTAATATCCATTTCCTTTTTATTAATAAATTAAGGTTTTTAGATACAATTTCTGGCATTATATTCAACACTTCATTCAATGTATATAAGTCAACTTCTCCTAACGATAAAAGTGTCTTGTATATTTCTATTGCATCTTTAGATATATCAAACATTTTTAAGGCAGAATAAATCTCATCAGATGTTTTATTAATATGCAATTTTTTTCTTTTTGATGCATTCTTGATTTTCTGTTTATCGATATTGTATGATATAATTATTTTATTGTGCTTTACTGCATTATTAAAGAGTTTTTTACCAAAATTAGAACGAATTAACACACTATTCCATTTATTATCAGGAGCTCCAACACTTCCTATTGAAATATCCGCAAATTCAGCGGAATAATCTTTACAATTTTTACAACTGGGATAATGATATTTGCTTATCCTTTCTAATGAAATTTGCTTAATTGAACCATCCTTTAAATAAGAAATTAGTTTACCATGCGAAACATCAAGTTTTTCAATATCTTTCATAGAAATTCCAAAAAAATTCTGTACAAGATTTGAGATTGAATCATAAGAAAAATTAGACGAACAGAATAATCCAAGAATTAACTTGAATTTTCCGTATTTATCTGAAAGAGGTGAAAAAAGCTGAAATTTTCGCACGGAATAAATCTGACAAGGTAATCCAACGAATGCCAGATTTTTCACTTTGAATTTATGAACTGCTTCATTATAAACACTTAAAAGTGGTGTCATTGCATAAATAGAACCAGCAGCAGAAATTATCTCTTCCTGAGTCCTTGCTATAAAAGGTTTAGGATGCCAATTATCATCTTTTTTAACCATTAAAACACCATCAATTAATCCAGAGTTAAATGCGTGGCATAGTAATGATGTTACAACACCCCCATTTTGAGACTTCTGTAAAATCTTATTATTCGTACTTTTAGCGGCTAAAATTTCTTGAAAATTTCCCAAGAGAGAATCTTGATTATTATTTTCTTTAAAAATCTCCTTTTCAAATAGACTTTTTGGAAAAAAAGTTTTCGGGCAATATTTATAGCATAGGGAGCACTCTGGGTCAGAATCTATCAATTTCGGTGTATTTTTATCAAAATTAATGCGAGGACATATTGTAAGGCATGCACCACAATTAACACAATTTTCTTTACTTATTACTAAATCATATAAGTCTTGAAAATTGAAAGATGAAATATCACATTGTAAAAAATCAACCATTTGTTCCTTATTTATCAAAATTTTATCATCTTAATATTTTTTATTTTGATTTCATTAAAAATGATAAATTAATTTCTAAATTCACTATTTATATTATATTAATACATACATATAAATGATCAATATAGAAAAATATATATACATAAATAAACATATGATTATTGAAAAGAATAGTTCTTCTATAAATTTTTATAAAACATCTAAATCAACATTTAAGAAAAAAAGGTTTAATTATCATTAGGTTCTCCAATTCAATCCAAATTTTTATAATGTTTTGTGATGAAAGCAGAGGCATTATTCCTCTTTTAATTTTTCCAGATGAATATATTAAAAATTCTGAACAATTGATGCGCCCTATCAATTTTCACCCTATTTGGTTTTTAGATTCAGCAGGAGAGAAAAGTAGTGAAAACATATATCTAATTTATAAGGGAAAAATTTATTCTGCTAAAAAATTTCGAATTTTTTTGGAGGTGGAAAAGAGAGATTTAGAAAGAAAAGAATCACCTTTCAATATGATTGCTATTATTATGGTATTTCCTAAAGAATTAAGTTATTCTAAAAAATTTTTTTCAAAAATGATCTTAGATACAATTAAAAAAGATTTTAGAGACTATTTTCCTAAAATCATTAAATCAGAAACTATAAAAGAAGATTTAGTAAAGATTCCAAGAAATGAAAGATTTATCAAAGAAGGAGATCTTTTGAAAGAAAATATTAAACAATTTTTAAAAACCATATTGAAAAATCATTTTTTCTCTATGAAATATGATTATGAAAAAGAAGAGACAGTAAATCTAACTTGTTAAAATCGATATTTTAATGATTTCTGGATCTCTTTAACAAATTGTAGCAAAATTTAGCAACTTGAACTATATTGTATTTATTCAAATTATAGATATATTTTAATTTTTTACTAATTTTAATCCTACTTTAATTTTCGTATTTTTACTGCTAGCAAATTTTATAATACAATAAAGCATCCCAATTCGATTTGCTGAAAATAATTCTCTTAAATAATATTTTCGTGGATGATCTTCGCGATTTTAAATTGAAAATGGAATGATGTTCAATAGATTTATATATTGTAAATAACATATATAAAATGGAAACAGATCCTATATTCCAGAAGAATGTATATATATCAAATGAACAGTATTCGAAAGACTTCATTTACATAAAAATAAGGAAGGTGTTTTTGATTTATAAAAAAGTTTACGTTTCTATTGATGATATTGAAGATTCTGGACTCGTAAAGAAACATATATCAAAAAAGGTAAATCCATTCGAAATGGCAAAGAAACAGATTGATATTGTCTCTGAAAAAATGCAGTTAAATGATAATGTAAAAAAATATCTTAAAAAAGTGGAACGCTGTTTGATCGTATCAATCCCCATTATGATGGACGATGGAAACCTCAAAATATTCGAAGGTTACAGAGTTCATCACTCAACTGTTCGAGGTCCAGGAAAAGGAGGTATAAGATTTGACCCAAATGTTAATTTAAACGAAAT
>JBHLNR010000182.1:0-7156 GCA_048941385.1 Promethearchaeota archaeon | reverse complement strand
TAAATTTTGCTTCTAATTGGAAAGAATTTCGTAAAGCTTTAAGTAAATTGACAATCACACCACAGAATTTCTTATATGGCGATATTGAAGGGAATATTGGTCATCAACATGGTGGAAAACTCCCAATGCGCAAATATGGAGATGGAGCAACAGTGACTCCTGGTACAGATGAGAAATTTAATTGGAGTGGATTGGTCCCTTTTGAAAAAATGTTTTCAATATATAATCCTGAGTATGGATTTGTGTACACTGCAAATTATAATGAGGATAAAGCCCCTAATGGTGTTTTGATTGCTCAAGATCGAGCTAAACCTTATCGACAAATGAGAATTAAGAGTTTACTTCAATCTAAAGAAGTTTTTACAATCGAAGATTTCAAAAATTATCAGCTTGATATCTATACAAAAGAAGCAGAAGAACTTTTACCTTTGATGTTGAAAAATGTAAGATCTAAGGTAAATACAGAGGTTCAGAAAGAAATTATTCAATTATTAGAAAATTGGGATTTCAATTTAACAAAGAATAGCACAGCAGGTATTATCTATAAAATTTGGCATGAAGAAATCCTAAAAGTAATGTTAGTTCCTTTAATTGGAGAAAAACTTTTTAAAACTTATTTTACATCAAATCCATTTGAACTTAAAAGACTTTTCAAATTTTATGAAGAAAAGGATGAACTTGAAAAATCCCTAGTCACAGCCTTGGAAAAAACAATTCAATTCTTAACAGAAAAATTTTCTTCCGATATTACGAAATGGAAATGGGGAAATTTACACAAAGTGGTTCTAACTCATCCATTTTCTCAATTTAATGAAGATGCAAAAATCCTAAATATCGGTCCGTTCAAAATTGGTGGGGATGGTAATTGTTTAAACAATGGCTATTATGACCCATTGAATAATTATGAAGTTATAGTAGGTCCTTCATATCGCCAAATCCACGATTTGTCAGATTGGGATAAATCGATAGGAATTATCCCAGGAGGTCAAGCAGGATTACCTTTTCATAAGCATTACAATGATTTAATGAAATTATGGGTAAAAGGAAAATATGTTCCCTTATTATTTACAAGAAAGGAAATCTTAAAGAACTTAGAGGGTAATTTTAAATTAGTTCCAGAATAAGAAATAAGTAATTTAAATGAAGATTAAAAAAAAAAACCTGAATTGAAATGAACAAAAACAAGCGATTTGAAACGCAAGTAATAAATGATGAAATTTTAGAAAAATTGAGCCTTGAAAACAGATATAATTTTGTAAAGGATAATTTAAGAGTAATATTATCTGATCAACAATTTCGCTTTCTTGAACAGGTTCAGAACTTCTGTCTAGAGTATGAAACCAAAAAAAATATAACACATGGACCAGATGAGGATATTTATGATTGGGTTCCTGATTTTGGGAAAGAAGGATACATAACCCGTCAAACACCATATGCCTGTATCGATCTGAATTATGAAGACTATGGGATGGCAATAGAATTTATGCGAATCCTTGGTTTAGATAATTTTGATCCTCAATTTGCGATGAGTACTGGTGCAACTGTTATTTGTCTTAATCCTATTTATGCACATCATGAAAATGTCCCAATAAGGTTAGAGGCTTTAAAAGATCTAGTAACAGGTAAAGAAGTAGGATGCTTACTTATAACTGAACCTGAACGAGGTTCTGATGCGGTACATCAATTAACTACATGTGAAAAACAAGCAGATGGTTCATTCCTTCTCAATGGGACTAAAATCTTTAATACAAATGCACCCAAATCGAAGTGGGCTGTTTCCTACGCAACAGCTGAACAAAATCAAGGAAATTTAATGGGGCAGTTTTTAATTGATACTTCATGGCCTGGATGGACTTGTGAGCGAGTTAATATACCTTGGACTCCTAAACTGTTTATAGGAAAAGAGTATCTTAAAGATCTAAGAATTCCAAAGGAATATGTTCTAGGGGGAATCGGTAAAGGAAGAGAACATCTTTTTGAGGGTTTAATCCCTGAAAGAATTGCTATTGCAGTAAGATGTATAAGCGCCTGCTGGGGAGCACTAGCTCATGCTGTGATCTACGCTAATATGCGAAGACAATTTGATCAAGAAATATTGCTTTTTCAAGGAGTTGGCTTCTCATTAGCAGATCTATGGGCTAAAACAACTGGAATGACTCATGGAGTATTAAAGTTTGCAGAAACCTATGATGAAAAAAATCAAAAATATAAGGGTCAACTACCCGATCATATATCCCAATCAATGGTTTCTTCAGCTAGTCAATATAAATATAACTGTGCTGCTCTGGCAAAGGAAGTATGTTTTGAGACTGCAAATTTAATGGGGGGTGCAGGTGTATGCGATAATACTTTAATGCATGATTACGTAGGTGTTTCACGAATATTAGAAGTGGTTGGTGGCACAAAACAAGTTCAACAACTGATAATGTCTCGTGGCTTAAGGAGATTATTCAAAAACCTTTAAAAATTCTAATCTTTTATAAAATGAAAATAATAAATAAAAAAAGAAATAGTTCGTTTTTTCTTTAATACTTTTAACTCAATATTCGTCTTCTTCTTCTTCCATTAGCTTCTCGATTTTTTCTTCTAATTCTTCTACCTTTGCCGAAAGTTCTTCAATTTTTTTATATGATTCACATCTTTCACATCCGTCATCCTCATCGCATAAAGGAAGCGTATCGCATTTCTCTTCGAGTTCATCAATTTGTTCTAATAATTTATCAACTTGGTCTTCGAGATCATCAATACTCATAATTCACACCAAATTTGTTAAATTAATTAAGGAAACCCTAATTTAATTCTTTTTTGCTTTATAATTTTGAATTTACCGAAGTAATAAAATTATACTAATATAAAGAATTTTCATATTTATTAATTTCAATCAATGATTATTTTATCAGGTTTGATGCCTAATCTTCTAATTCGGGGATTTTGGCTGATTCTGGAATCTGTTCTTCCAATTTTCGAATGATTTTTATATTTTTCTTATAAAATTTTACAGATTCTTTAATTAGGTCAACAATTTCTTCAGGAATGTCTTCCTCTTCTATTTCAATATCTGTAATCATAAAATCTAAACCCACTGTTAATTTGTATGATTCTTCAAATTCTTTCTTTACGAAAAAATCAATTAAAGAGGATTTCCCTACAGCTGCCGCACCTACAAGTAAAATTTTAAAACGAAAGTGATCAGATTCAATCACCTCCCCTAGACGTGGTTTGAAGTCTAATAAAGCAGTTAGTGATAATCGGTAGAATAAGTAATTTACATTAAAATTTTCTAATGCAGATGTTTCAATATATTCAAATAAATTATGTTGATTAACCATTTGGATTATTTTTTCTCGAGGAATAGTTTCTCCTACATCTTTCTTTAAGTCAGATTTATTTCCCACTAAGATAATTGGAATATTTCCAGAACGTTCCCGGATATCATCAAAATATTCCTCGATAGAGTCAAAGGTGTCAGGTCGAGCTATATCGAAAACTAACCCTACTGCTGCAACTCCTTTGAAAAAATCAGTCTTAAAGAACTCAAATCTTTCTTGGCCAGCTATATCCCACAAACTGAGAGTTAATTTCAAAGGAATCAACAATAACTTCTATTAATAATATGAATAAATTCAGGTTTTTTATTTTAATTGTTTGAAGATTCCCAAATACCAATATATTCGTCTAACAAACGAAAACTTTGATTAAATCCCATTGTCTCGTAAAATTCTTTTAAACTCTTCAAATCAAAACCCCATTTGCTTCTTTTATAATAAGGATTAATTCCATCATTATCAAGAAAAAGGAAATCAATAATTTTGTAAATTGATATTGGTAAAAATTTTCCAAAATAAACTATTAATCTGAATAATTTATCTCTTGGATTGATTTCCTTCGGCTTTACAGCAAAAGGTTCACATATGATTATTTTATTGGCATATCTTTTCGCGATATTAATCAGATCTTTATGTTTTGGAAAAATGTGATGTAATATATCCGATATCACTATAACATCTAATTTTTCCCCGTTATATTCTTGGAAGTCGAATATATCTTTGTGTTTTAGGACAATTTTCTCAAGTTTTATATTCCTTTTTTTTAGTTCCTTTTTCTTAATACGTTTTAAAAACCGTCGATTTAGATCAACTCCTTCATATTCAATCAAGGGATGTAAAAACCGCATTAAATAACCGGTGCCACAAGGTAGGTCTAAAACTTTCTGTGGTCCGTTTCCAATAAGTTTTGCAATGATTAAGAACTTTCTATCTTGATCATAGAGTCTCCTTGTTATAGCGTTATATAGCCAACCACTTCGATACATTAGACTTTTAAAACCCTTAAGAGTTGTTTTTACACCCATGTTTCATACCGAGAGATTAATCATAGAAATAACATAAAACAATTTATTTTAAAATTTATTATGTAAGACTTCTTTCTAGGATATCAAGCATGTCTTCTTCAAGAGTGGATCTTGGATTTTCCACTATTGTACCAATGAGATTGTCATTAGCCTTGAAAAAGTAAAACGTTGGTATTTTCTTTAAATCAAATTTAGGATTAATCGCTTCTGGAGGGGATCGTTTTTTATGCCATATAGGCTCATTGGGTCGATTCTTATGATGAGCATTAACCATTATCCCATATAATATTTTTAAATCGACATCATTAGAATTCATCTGTTTTATTATTTTAATCATCCGAGGTAAATTATTATTACAGTCTGGACACCAATCAGCACCTAATGCCAAAATCTTTAACTTTTCATTCTTATTTATCAATAATTCCTTAATTTTGTTCAAAACTTCACCCTTCGGGTCATATTTTTTGTAGGTATGTTCGATCTTTTCATTATATTTTTTTAAATAGTCTTCAGGACTCATAGTAGGAGATATAAGATCCTTCCATTTTAATTCTAATTTAGCATTCATATTTAATAGAAAATTCTTTTCTCTTAAAAGAATTGCTTTAATGAGTCATAATTCCTTATTTAAGCAGAATGAATTAATAAATATAAAGGGAAAAAATGATAAATGAAACATAAATCAAAATTATAAACAAAAATACTTTAATTCTTTGGTGAAATAAAATCCTATATGCTTTCACAGGGAAATTGTTAAATATCAATCTTACAACTAAAGAAATCTCGATTGAACATCTAAACGAGAACATAGCTAAAGACTACTTAGGGGGCGCTGGTTACGCATGTCGCTATTTATATGACAGATTGGATAAAAATACCGATCCTCTCTCTCCTGAGAATATAATCATGATAATGACTGGTCCATTAATGGGTACATTTGCACCAAATACAGGTAGATGGGTTGTATGTTCGAAATCTCCGTATACAGGGATATGGGGTGAATCCAACTGCGGTAGTTGGTTCGGTGCAGAGATTAAAAAAGCGGGATATGATGGTTTAATAATATCTGGTAAATCTGAAATCCCAAGTTATTTGGAAATTAAAGATGATAAAGTAGATATTAAAGATGCACGATTTTTATGGGGAAAAGGCACATATTATACTACAGAAAAACTTAAGGAAATTTTTGGAGATAGTAAAGCGAAAGTCGCATGTATCGGTCAAGCAGGTGAAAATCTTGTTAAGTTTGCTAATATAATTTCTGAAGAAAGAGCTGCTGGAAGAACGGGAATGGGTGCAATTTTAGGAGCAAAAAAGTTAAAAGGAATCATAGTGAAGGGAAGTAATACTAATGTTGTAGTTGCTGATACTTATAATCTTCAAACTGCAATAAAAACGGCAAGAGAACATGTGAAAGCCTCCATAAGTACAGAGGCTTTAAAGTTATTTGGTACTTCAAGTGGGTTAGATATGTTTAATGTTACTGGAGAGTTAGATATTAAATATTTTACTCAATCTAAATGGGAGAAAGCCTCAAAAATCTCAGGGGTTACAATGGCTCAGCGAATTTTGGTAAATAATCGATTCTGTCACTCCTGTGTAATTGGATGTGGAAGAAGAGTAGCAATTAAGGAGGGAGAATATAAAACAGATGAGATTGAAGGTCCTGAATATGAGACTTTAGTAAGCTATGGAAGTCTTCTTTTAAATGATAACTTAGAATCTATTGTTTATATTAATAAGAAATGCTTTGATTATGGAATTGATACTATCAGCTCTGGGGCAGTGATTGCATGTTTAACCCACCATTTCCATTCAGGAAATATTGCAAGTGAAGATATTGACAATATGAAGCCAGAATGGGGAAATATCAAAATTGCTGAAGAGTTGTTAAAAAAAATGGTATATAGAGAAGGAATTGGGAATGTTCTGGCTGACGGATCTGATGTGCTAGCAAGGAAATTTAATATTTCTCAAGAGGAAATTGCTACAGTGAATGGATTAGAAGTTACATACCATGATTTACGATCAAATTATGGTATGGCTATCGCCTACGGGTTAGGTGGTGCTCATAAAGGTCCGTCGCATAATCTATGTGATATGTATTATGTTTTAATGGGTGTCCCCTTAGAAGAAATTGGAGCCCCTACTATAACCCTTGACATCTATTCAGATGATGAAAAAATGGTAAGTGCGGTTTCAAAAGTAATGGATTATAGAGCACTTTATAGCTCAATTATAATGTGTTCATTCTGTAATCCGTTACCTTCTCAAGTAGCTGCATTAATACACTGTACTACTGGTTTAAAATTTGAAATCAATGAAATAAAGACATATGGGGAACGTATCTTAAACATGAAGAGATTATTTAATGTGAAAATGGGATTAACTCCGGAAGATGATAGATTACCCCAAATACTATTAAGACCTTTTCCAGATGGTGGATCTGCAGGAAAAAGTCCTAATTTTGAAGAAATGAAAAGAATTTTTTATAAAATTCGGGATTGGAGTTTAGTTTCAGGAAAACCAAATGAGAATAAACTTAAAGCCTTAAACATTAATCCCTAAAAGCTATTCAATTTTGAGGAAAAGTTTTCGCATATATTCTTGAAAGCCTTGTTTTTGCCAGAAAGAAGAGGCTTCGGGATTAGTTGGCACTATACTAAGTTCTGCCCTTTTTAAACCTAATGATTTAAACCATTTATGCGCTTCTTGCCACAATTTCTTCCCTATACCTTTTTTTCTGTGATTCAATGCAACAAAAATATCGTGTATATCACCATATCTTCTGAGTAAATAAACTGG
>JBHLNR010000181.1:0-7163 GCA_048941385.1 Promethearchaeota archaeon | reverse complement strand
CATTTCAGAACCTTTTCAATCATTTCAATAAGAGAATTCTTAGATTGTGCTCCCACTTTAGTGTCAGTAATTTTTCCATTTTCGAAAATCATAAAAGTTGGTATTCCAGTTATATCTAATTTATTTGGAATTGTTCGGTTTCGATCTACATTTAATTTAGCAATTTTAACTTTACTATCATATAAATTTTCTAAATCCTTAAGTATAATGTCTATTGCCTTACATGGTAAGCACCACGAAGCCCAAAATTCAATCAAAACAGGTAATTTTGATTGAATTATCTCAGCTTTAAAAGTTTTATCTGATATTTCCTTCATTATGTATCAAATTTTGGTGTATAACCTTTAGATTCTTTTGTTCCAGGATCATATTTCTCTAGTTCTCTCATTTCCCGTTTTTCCCCTTGCCATGTTGTGACTGGAAGAATGGTATGTTTTTTCATCTGGATTCTTTTTTGTACTTCTTCCTCTAATAATACTTCAAGCATTCGATTTATTTCTTCCTCTAATTTAATTTGAGGATTAAAACCAAAAGTCCTTGGTAATTTTTTTGAAACAACTTCAAAGGGGTGTGTATCTGCTTCAACCCTAGGATTTTCAATCCTTTGAATTTTAACATCAAGTCCAAATTTCTCTATTCCCACTTTTGCTACAGCTTCAGCTAAATCACTAATCTTATATAATCCGGAAACTTGATTAACTACATCATATTGGCCTGGTTCAGGTGGGGAGATTATCAATCGGATCATACATTGCATAGCATCATTAAGTGCTATGAATCCTCTAATTTGTTCACCCTTTCCATAAATCGTTAAAGGTATCCCCGCAATTGCTTGTGCCGCAAACCTATTGATTACAGTTCCAAACCACTCGTCAATATCAAATCTAGTCCTTAACCTTTTATTTAAAGCTAATTCTTCAGTATAAACCCCAAATATCACACCCTGCATAACATCATAAGATCTGAGCCACCAATACTTGCATGCTTCTATAATATTGAATGTATCTTGGACTTTACTAACATGATAAAAACTTGCAGGATCCCTTGGTGTTGTTTCTCCTCCTAAACTCCACTCTCTATCATCCCAATTTATTATTGCATCCGCAGGGAATAATCCTTCAAATAACGGTCTACCTGTTAGAGGAGTGCCATACTCTCCCATTGTTCCCAATTTAATTAGACAAGTCTCTGGAACAATATCTTTTATTATCCATAATAACTTTAAAGTTGCTAATACATTATTCTCTTGAACTTTAACGGCGTGATCAGAATCCGCCATACTATAGGGAGCACTAGGTATTTCTGCATAGTGAACAATTGCTTCTGGTTTAATCTCATCAATAAATTCTCTAACTTTCGAAGCATCATTTAAATCTAATCTTCGAAAATTAATATTGAATCCCAATATATCTTTGACTAAATTTAATCTTTCTGTCATTCTTTCTATAGGAACAACTGTATGTGCTCCTTTTTCCATAACACAATCCCTACGAGTGTAATTATCAAGACCACTTACTTCAAATCCAAGCTTACCTAATTTTAAAGCAAGAGTCCAACCTAGATAACCATCAATTCCCAAAATCATAACTTTCATATTTTTGAGAATATACCCATATTCAGTAGATTCCCATTCTGGGCATTGTTCAAAAGTTATATTCGGCTCAAAATGTTCTAATTCTGGACGTCTCCTACATTCGATAACAATCTCTTGGTCTTCTCCTAATTCCAAGCCTAAATCTCTAGCTTGTCCACATGCCCTGAAATCAATATTTCCCATTAATTTAGCTGCTGGGCAGTTCCAACAAGTTTTCTCAGCATTATGTAATTTTGACATAATTTTATTCACCCCAAAAGTCCAACAATGTTTTCTACAGAGGGTTGTTTTAAATTAATATTATTCTTATTCAACAAAAGAAAGGAATTTTCATTATGTTTTCCTGAGAAGGTAACTTCTTTTTCAAAGATTTTATCTTTTCCTATTGATGCTTTTAAATTAAATCCCTTATTTTCAGTTAAAACTAAATCCGGGGCATTTTGAATCATTTTACCAGCATAAATCTCTTCTTTTTCGTAAACCTTCTTTATTACATTTTGATTCTTAAATTTTAGATCAAGTAAAATGTTTTTTAGGGTATTAATAACTTCATTTTCCTCTGACTTTGCTACAGATCCATTAGGATATAAACCTTTTTTGTTTAAGTAAATTCTTCCAGGATCTAATACAAAAGCTTTTGTTTTATATTCAATCCTATTATATCTTTTTCCTTTTTCTGTCAAATAAAGTAAACCTTCTTTTTCTAAATATGTATTCAAGTTCACATTCCGTTTTATTAATTCCATACCATGATCAGATAATATTAATAATCTATCATTCTCTTTTAATTTGTTCTTAAAATCCCCAATAATAGCATCAATTTCGTGAAAATAATCTAAGAATCGGTGGTGATGAACATCATTTCTATTTTCATAAATATCCCAAAAAAAATGACCAATTCTATCACTGCCTGTAATAATAGCCATAAAATTATGCCACTTATTATGATTCCAGAAAATGTCAAAAGTTTTTTTTCTAATTTCTAAAACTCTAAATAGTTCATCAAAAAAAATATCTTTAGATTGTTTATGAGCAAGACTTGAATCTACATCAATTACGTAATTAAGCTTTTCAAGTATAGGGATGACAGTTTTAGGATATACAGCTTTTTCTAATTCTAAAGCTACAAATCCAGCAATATGGATCCCATTAAGCTTTTTCGCGGGATAAGTTGACGGAACATTGATCAATATATGTTTATTGCTATCATCATTTTGCCAGAAAGTTTTACATTTTAATGAATTAAAATTTGGAAATGATAAGGAATAAGTATTTTTAATTAAATCTGTAAATCCAAAAATTCCATGTTCTCCGGGATTTTTGCCTGTAATTATTGAACTCCACGAGACAGAAGAGATATGAGGGATTGAAGATTTTAACCTTGTAAAATAAAATTCATTTTTTAAATCTTTAAAATTTGGCATAACCTCCTTTTTAGACAAATCTTCCATTAATTCAAAAGGCACGCCATCAATCCCTAATATTATATTTCTTCCTTTCATTTAAATCTTCAAAATTGGAAAAACTCGTTGAAGTTAAAACCCACTTTCTTATTTAGGCTTGAAATAGAATTTATCTGTTTATAGTACTAATTAAAATAATTATTAAGAGATAAAAATTTCTATTATTTAAATTTATTATAGAAAAAAATAATATTATTTCTATGGAATTTATTAGTCGATTTTTTAGTTTTATTCAATACATATTAAAGATTATTGATTCAATAGGTTTTTTTCTATTATGTCTAATTTTTATTATCTTATATCATTTGGTTATATATTTTTCAGTACACAGAAAATATATAAAACTAGTTAAAAGTAATCAAGATCCAGAGAAAATTTCATTAAAAGACTTAAAAGATTTTTCCCTAGTGAATATAATAATTCCTGCTTGGAAAGAAGGAAAAGAATTCAGGGAATGTTTAGAATCAATTACAAATTTAAAATATCCTCGCTTAAAAGTTATTGTCAATGCAGGAGGTGACCCAGAAACTGTAAGCATTGCTGAGTCTTTTAAAGACCATAAAAATTTTATCACTTTGCACCAGAAAAGAGGAAAGGATAAATATGTAAGAGGAAAAGGAAAAATCTTAGCTTTAAATGAATGTTTAGCTCATGTTTCTGAAGGGATTCTTTATTTTATTGATGCGGATTGTTATTTAACAGATGAACTTCTTTCAAGAATGATCTATCCTATAATAAACGACAAGGAAAAAGTTGTTGTTGGAGCTGGTATAAGACCCTTAAAATCTCAAGAAAGAATTGATCTAGTAGATTATATTTTCGTTTATAGATTAGGATTAATAAATGCAAAATTTGAGAGATACTCTTCTAGAATGATATCTGGGGCTAATACCTGTGTAAATTATGAAGTAATGAACTCTATTGGTAAATTCAATGAGCACCGATTAATACCCGAAGATATTTCAAGAGGATTTGATATAATTTCAAAAGGATTTAAGGTGTATTGTTTAAATGATTATCGGAGTCGCATTTTTTCTGATTTTCCTACAACTATAAAACAATATACCATTTTAAGGAGAAAATATATACAAAATAAACTTATTTTTTCTCTTCTTTATAAAAAGAGATTTTTCTTTTTCAAATATATTCTACTCCTGTTAATATCAATATACCTTTTAATATCTCCCATTTTTATTTTTTTTAATATTGGATTATTTTACATTGCCATAGTTATCTTTTTATCAATTTATTTTAGCAGAATTGAAAAATTTATTATGTTTAGGATTTTAATTCCAAAAGAACTATACAAGAAATTCCGTAAAGTTCTATTTTTCAAAATTTTCTATTATATATATATTGAAATAATTGTAAATGTTTTAACACTTTTTAATCTAAGAGCTTTAAGAAAAAATGTGAGAATTGAAAATATTAATCAAAATATAAGCAAAAAAGAATAACGAATGATTGATGATAATTTTTCTCATTTAAATGAGATGATAAAGGCATTTATTGGTTCTCGTAAGGAGGTTTTACCCTCAAAATTTTGGATGGTTTTAAACCAAAAAAATATAACTCAATTAAAAGAATCAGGATACAAGAATTTTAAGAGAACAGTTGCCCATAACTACTTTACTTGGATAATTAGAACAAAATTTTGGAAAGATGATCAGATAAAGTTCTTATATTCAAATCTACCAGTGCTCTCAACAATAAAAAACATTTTTAGAGCAATAAAGTCAATGTTAATTAATAGAACAAAATACTTAAAAATTCATCAAAATATTATTTATAATTTTTTGACCTATATGCTTTGGGATTATGCATCAAAGCATGATTTCAAAAACATCTTATCCAAAATAGAAGAACCCACAGAGGGAAATCCACCAAAAATTTATCTGGATGGGAAATTAATCTCTCAAGATTTAGCCAATTCTTTTTTAGAATACCAATCAATAATGTCACAGATAAATCAAGAAGAAATTGATACAATATTAGAATTAGGACCAGGGTACGGTAGAACTGCTTACATCTTTTTAAAATTATTGCCAAACCTGAAATATTTATTTGTAGATATACCTCCCGCGTTGTATATTGCTGAAACCTATATTAGTAATCAATTCAAGGAGAAAAAAATCTTTAGATTTAGAAGATTTAATAGTTACGATGAAATTAAAGAAGATTATGAGGATTCTGATATAGTTTTTCTTCTCCCGGCTCAGCTTGATTTATTGCCTTCCGAAACTGCAGATTTATTTATTAATATTTCATCCTTACATGAGATGCGACTTGACCAAATAGATCATTATTTTAACTGCATAGATAAATTAATTAAAAAATATGTGTATATAAAGCAATGGAAAGTTTCTGTCTTAAAATATGAAGACTTAGTTATAACTGAAAAAGATTATCCAATTCGAAAAGATTGGAAACAGATTTACTGGCGAGATTGCAAAGTGAAAACTAAATTTTTTGAGGCTTTGTATCGAAAATTCTAGGTTTTTAATAGGCTTTTAAAACAACTAGATTTTTCCTATTGATTTTTCTTGCTTATTAGATTTTTCCATTAGGCTTTGAATGAATTTATCATCTCGAATTCTTATTAAATTAATAAATTTTCTATTTTGAATGAGTGAACGAGAGTGAATTACATTCCAAAAAATTGCTTTAAGGAAGGTAGATATATAGACTATGGCTGAAAATTTCAATTTTAAAATATCTTTGATAAAAAAACCGATTCTTTTTCCAATGTAGACAGGTAGAATAGTTAAAAGAGATTTTAGTTCATAATTTTTTAATAACGTTCTTAATCGATTCCTTTCACTTAAAAACAACTTTTTTGGGGACATTTCCCCCATTATTTGCCCAATTTTATGATAAATAAATGAGTTAGGAACATAAACAACTCGATATCCTGTTAGCCATGTTCTCCAGGAAAAATCAAGATCTTCACAATAACCATAATATAGAGGATCAAATAATCCTATCATATTATATAATTCACGCTTTATTAGCATAGCCGCTCCACATGCAAAGAACACTTCTTGTTGGATATTTAAAATTCTATGATCGCTTTTTTTATCTCCGATATGTTTTACCTTTAAATATTTATCACAACATCCCCCTGCATAATTAATGAGCTCTTTTTTATCATAATAATACATCTTGCTAACTGTAATCCCGATATCATTAGATTTTTCAGCCACTTTTACTAATTTATTTAGCCAATTTGGATCAACTACAGTATCAATATTTAAAAAAGCAATATATTTCCCTTTTGCGTGTCTTATTGCGATGTTATTTGCACCCGAGAAACCATAATCTTCTTTATTCTCTATTATTTTGACATTTGGATATCTTTCTCTTACAAATTCTACACTTCTATCTTGTGAATTATTATCAATAAAAATAACTTCAAAATTTTTATATTTCAATTGAAATATAGAATCAAAGCATTCTCCTAGATGATTAAGACCATTATAATTGCTTAATATAATTGAAACTAATGGTTCTCCCATTTAATCACCTTGTTTAAACTGATCTATTATCTGCTTTAGTTTAGTATTATCTCCCCAAAATGCCATGGATTCATAATCTGGATATGCATAATATCCTAAATTTAATTTAATATTCTTTCCTCTTTTTTCTAAATGATCTTCTACAATTCTCCTAACAGAAATGGGAATCCCGCTACAGCAATTAATTATTCCATCTATATTGGTTTGGAAAGAAATTTTAACTATGAATTCAGCAACTTTTTCAACTGGTAAATAATCTCTTAATTGTTCTCCCCCAGACATATTAAAAATTTGTTCATTATTATCCAATGCCTTATCTAATTGTGGTAACAAGGAATTAGGGTTTTGACCTTCTCCATACATATAAAAAAGTCTTATCCATTTAAAATTAAATTCAAAAATCTTTTTAAATTCTTCAATACATTTTCTTAAAGTATCTTTTGCAATTGCATATGGAGTAATTGGATTAGTAGGCAAATCTTCTGATAAACTCCCGCTTTTTTTTCCATATTCTAAGCAGGTTCCAATTACACTAAGATTTTTTAACCCATTTTGAACCATATTTTTCAGAAAAAAATAATTTTTAAATAA
>JBHLNR010000180.1:3863-7181 GCA_048941385.1 Promethearchaeota archaeon | reverse complement strand
TTTCTTGAATAAAAATCTTTTAATTAATTTTCATTAAATTATAAGATAAAATGATCAAGTATATTCAATGACTAAAGTATACAATTCCGCTGTTGTAATAATACCTCCACAAGAGAACTGGGCTCCAATTCAAGAAATACGCGAAATTCATGATAGAGGGTATAATAGATGGATGCCCCATATAACTTTACTTTATCCTTTCAGACCTAAGACAGAATATCCAATACTTGAAAAGGAATTCACTAATATTTGTAAAGAAATTTCACCCTTTGAATTATCTCTACGAGATTTTAAGTATTTTAGCCATGGACGCCAAAATTATACTATATGGCTTAATCCTAAACCCACTAATTTAATAATAAATCTACAAGCAGAAATCTTGAAAATCGTACCTGATTGTGATGATGTAAACAAATATAAGAATGGATTTAAGCCTCATTTGAGTGTTGGACAAATCAAAGGGAAACAGAAATTGCTAAATATTATTCCAGAACTACAGAAAGATTGGAGAGAAATCAAATTTTTACTCGACAAAGTTTACTTTATCTCTCGGGAAAAAATTAAAACTTCTCAATTTAAAATCTCAACTCAAATCCAATTTAAAAAGTAATAATGAACATTTTTATATCCGAATTTCATTAATTAATTAATTAAAAATGGAAAATTATCAATTGGAAATTTAGGCATTATGAATGATAAGAATAAATCTGATGAAAATTTGGTGTTTCATGACCGATCTGAAATGATTTACAAAATAATCGTTATCGGGGATCCCGCTGTCGGTAAAACGAGTCTCTTAACTAATTTCTGTGGTGATAAATTTCAATACGAGTATGTCCCTACCGTCGGAGTTAATATCACTAAAGAGAAAGTCACTGTCAAGAATGACATGGGAAAGGATACAAATATAAGCTTAATGGTGTGGGACGTAGCTGGTCAGCCACAGTTTTACATGCTCCATCGACCGTATTTTAATGGGGCTGACGGAATGATGTTGGTCTATGATGTGACCAGGTCAAGCTCTTTCTCGAATATAAACAATTGGTACAGTACCGCCGTTAAATATGGACTTTCTGGCATTCCTCGCATCCTAATTGGCAATAAAATAGATTTAAAGGATGAGAAAAAGATCATTCTTCCTATGGCGGAACATTTAAGTCAAAAACTCAATGCTCCGTTTTTCGAAACATCAGCACTCACAGGAGAAAATGTTTCCGAAATCTTTCATAAAATTGGGGAGTTAACACTCCTTTCAAAACTACAAGAATAATTTTCTTAATTCTAAAAACTCTTTAAAATAAAGACAGGATTTAAGTTATCCTATAATCAATTGGATCTCTGTCGATGAACGAGTCTTTTTCTGACTTTTCTATAATTTCAGTCAACATCCCGTTTGGTACGAACCAAGTTAATAAGGTCTCCTTTCTTCCTTGCGTTGATTACTTTTAAGTTGTATTTCTTCATCATCCCATTTAGAAGGCATAAGAATTAAAACTTTAAATTCTTCAGTCATTCTTGCTAAACTCCTTTCTCGACAACCAAAATTTCACTACTAGTTCAATATCAGTTTGAATTCCATTCATAAGTAATTTATTCTCACTTTACATTTAAATAAAGTTAATATTTCTTGGAAAATCCTCGGATGCTCAAGATACATTTAAATAATATGTAAATTAAATGAATATATTGACAAATATGAGAAATTCATGGGGTGAAGTCGGATTAAAAATAAAGGAATAAAACTAAGTTTGTTAACCTTATTATTAGTATCTTTAGTGGTGATAAATATTTCAATTTTCACATTCCATCTTCACAACCAAAAGATAACGTCGATTAGAGAGGACTTTTTGGTGTATCCAGCACAAGATCCGAATGCATTTATCTCAATTTGGGATACGACTAAAATAGATTATGATTCCAGCGGCAGCAAACAGGTACGCTTACCCCTAGAATCGAGCGGAAATTATGATTTTATTGTTGATTGGGGGGATAATACCAATGACATTATCACTAATTGGAATCAGACTGAACGAACCCACACTTATGCTTCCGAAGGGATATATACCATCAACATTACCGGAACAATCAAGGGTTGGAGATTTAATAATGGGGGAGACAAGTTGAAAATAATTGAGATCCAACAATGGGGGTGCTTAGAGTTAGGAAATTCAGGAACTTATTTTTCCGGATGCTCCAATTTAGAACTTACAGCTACCGATAATTTAAATTTAACGGGCACAACCAATTTGTATCGTGCTTTTTACATTTGCAGAAAACTTGGCAATAGTGGTAATATGAACGGTTGGAATGTTTCGAATGTAACTAATATGAAAGAGATGTTTTCGTATGCTAATGACTTCGACCAGCCCATCGGTAGCTGGGATGTATCAAGCGTGATAAATATGAGTTATATGTTCTATTATGCTTTTTACTTCAACCAGCCCATTGGTGGCTGGGATGTCTCAAGTGTTTTAGATATGTCGGGTATGTTTTATTGCGCTTTCTCATTTGACCAGCCTATTGGAAGTTGGGATGTATCAAATGTGAAAGATATGTCTAGTATATTTTATCGGGCTGAATCATTTAATCAACCAATTGGAGATTGGGATGTATCCAAAGTGGAAAACATGATGCAAATGTTCAGCAGTGCGACTTTGTTCAACCAAACAATCGGAAATTGGGATGTATCGAATGTAATTACTATGTCGAGCATGTTTAATCAAGCAGATTCGTTTAACCAGCCTATTGGTAACTGGACCGTGTCAAATGTGACAGATATGTGGGCTATGTTTTCAGGAGTGAATTCTTTCAACCAACCAATCGATAATTGGGATGTCTCAAAAGTGACAGATATGGGGGCAATGTTCTCAGGAGCTACTTTATTCAACCAACCCATTGGTAGTTGGGACGTGTCGAGCGTCACAAATATGTATGCAATGTTCAAAGGAGCTTTTTCATTCAATCAACCTATTGGCAATTGGAGTGTATCTAGTGTACAAAACATGATGCGGATGTTTAGCAGCACAACTTCATTCAATCAAAACATCGATAACTGGGATGTTTCGAACATAATTTCTATGAAGGATATGTTTTCATACGCTTATTCTTTCAACCAACAAATAGGTAACTGGAATGTTTCGAGAATTACAGATATGAGCTATATGTTCTATCAAGCTATTTCATTTAATCAGCCAATTGGAGATTGGAATGTCTCGAGAGTCACTGATATGAGTTACATGTTCTTTAACGCTACTTCTTTCAACCAACCCTTGGGCAGCTGGAATGTCTCGAGAGTCACTGATATGAGTTACATGTTCT